>JAZPZG010000087.1:0-4281 GCA_045544575.1 Clostridia bacterium | reverse complement strand
GCTCACCGTACTCGTAGCTCTTCTCAAAAAGAAGCTGCATACCGAGGCATATTCCGAGCAGCGGCTTTCCCGCCTTCGCCTCTGCCGTAATAACTTCCGCAAGGCCTGAATCAAAAAGCTTTTGAGCCGCATCTCCGAAAGCGCCCACGCCCGGTAAAATCATTCTGTCACTTGCCTTAATCGTTTCCGCATTATCGGTTACAACAGCATCAAGTCCGAGCTTTTTAAGAGAACCGCAAAGGGAAAACAAATTGCCTACGCCGTAATCTATGATTGCTATCATTGTATAATCATTATCCTTTCAAAACCTCTGCAGTTAAATAACGCCTTTTGTAGATGGTAATTTATCAGCGGCTCTTTCGTCAATTGCAACTGCCTCTCTGAGAGCTCTTGCAAGACACTTAAAAATCCCTTCTATTATGTGATGTGAATTTGTGCCCGCAAGCTGCTTCACGTGCAAGGTAATACCCATATTTCTCACAAATGCCTGCAAAAACTCCTCACAAAGCTCCGTATCAAAATCCCCTACCTTTGCCGCAGGAATATTTATCTCAGAACAAAGCAAAGCTCTGCCGCTTATATCAACAGCAGTCATTATAAGAGCTTCATCCATGGGCAAAATAAAACTGCCGTATCTTTTTATACCCGCTTTTTGTCCGAGCGCAGCATTAAAAACCTTACCAAGAGCGATTCCCACATCCTCTACCGTGTGGTGAAAATCAACCTCGGTATCACCCTTAGCTTTTACAACAAGGTCAAACATACCGTGTGCAGCAAAGAGCGTAAGCATATGATTCAAGAATCCGCAATCGGTCTTTATTTCCGAATTACCCTCACCGTCAAGCTTCAAAAAAAGCTCAATTTGTGTCTCGTTGGTATTTCTGCTTATCTCTGCAGTTCTCATAGCCTTATTCCTCCCACCTTTTAACTTCACCTGCAAGAGCCTCCATCTGTGCTCTCGATCCTATCGTAATTCTCACAAAATCATTAATACGTGGCTTTGTAAAATGCCTTACAAGTATGCCCGCCTCCTTAAGTCGGCGGTAAATCTCTGCGCCTTCCAATCCGTCCTTTTTGGCAAAAACAAAATTGGTTTTTGAAGGAAGCACCGTAAAGCCCGACGATTCGAGCTCTCTTACCGTATATTCACGGTTTTCAATTATTTTTGAAATGCACTCTTTAAAGTACACGTCGTCCTCAACAGCGGCTTTTCCCGCAGCAAGAGCCGCACGGTCCGCATTGTAAGGATTAAAAGAAAACTTTATGGTATTAAGGTCGCATACAATCTCTTTTGATGCAATGCAAAATCCGAGTCTTGCCCCCGCCATATTGCGTGATTTTGAAAAAGTCCTGACTACCATAAGATTATCATAATCTTTAAGAAGCGAAATTGCACTCTCCGCCCCGAAATCTACGTAAGCTTCATCAATTACAACAACGTTATCACGATTATTCTTGAGTATAAGTTCAATCTCTCCGAGAGACAGCGCATGCCCCGTAGGAGCGTTCGGATTTGCAATATAAATCGTTTTCCCCGCATTAAAATAATCAGACGGATTAACCTTAAAATCCTCCGTAAGAGGCAAAGAGACACCTTCTACACAACAAAGCTCCGCGTATACGCTGTAAAACCCGTATGAAATATCAGGATAACACGCCCCGTTGTCTTTATCACAGAAGGCAAGAAAAGAAAATGCCAACACCTCGTCGCTGCCGTTACCCACAAATACGTTTTCCGGTAAAACACCGTAATAATCCGCAAGCGTTTCGCAAAGCTCCGTACACTCGGGATCCGGATACAGGTTCATAAGAGGGCTTTCGTTATTTATTGCCTCAACAACCTTCGGTGACGGAGGAAACGGGCTCTCGTTTGTATTAAGTTTTATGTATTTGCGATTCTGAGGCTGTTCTCCCGGTGTATAGGGAACAATCTTCTCATAGCGCCTTGACATAAATCTGCTCATCAGTTTTCACACCTTTAAAATCAGTTCTTCTTTGAAGCAAGCTTTTCTGCTCTTATTGTAACACTTTTTGCGTGTGCATAAAGTCCCTCGCTCTTTGCAAAACGGTCTACCTCTTCGGCAGCCTCTGCAAGAGCTTCCTCGGAGTAATAAATGTACGAGGACTTTTTAATAAAGTCATCAACGGACAGAGGTGAAGAAAATCTTGCTGTTCCGTTGGTAGGAAGCGTGTGATTAGGTCCTGCAAAATAATCACCGAGTGCTTCGGGACAGCTTCTTCCCATGAATATACTGCCCGCATTTTTAATAAGGCTTAAATACTCGAAAGGATTGTCGGTACAAATCTCCAGATGCTCCGGTGCAATCATATTAGCTATGTCACAACCCTCTTTCAGGTCATTTGCCACAATAATTTTTCCGTTATTATCTATCGAAGCACGGCAAATCTCCGCTCTTTGCAAAAGTGGTATCTGACGTTCCAGCTCCGCTTGCACGTTTTGGGCAAGCTCTTTGCTGTCGGTAATAAGCACTGCACTTGCATTCCTGTCATGCTCTGCCTGCGAAAGCAGGTCTGCGGCTACGTTTTCCGCATCACTCTTTCCGTCGGCAAGCACCAAAATCTCACTCGGACCTGCAATCATGTCAATATTAACTCTTCCGAAGACTCTACGCTTTGCCGCCGCAACAAATACGTTTCCGGGACCTACAATCTTATCAACCTTGGGAACACTTTCCGTTCCTGTGGCAAGAGCCGCAATAGCCTGCGCTCCGCCTATTTTGAATATTCTGTCAACGCCTGCAAGTCTTGCGGCAAAAAGTATCGGAGCAGGTATTTTTCCGTCCTTTCCGGGAGGAGTCGTCATTATAATATCGCTTACACCTGCGAGTTTTGCGGGAATTGCATTCATAAGAACGCTGCTCGGATAGCTTGCACTGCCTCCGGGGACGTACAGGCCCGCTTTTTCAATGGCGGTAATCTTCTGTCCCAATATAATTCCCTGTTTTTCGGTAATCGTGAAACCATTACGAATCTGTTTTTCATGGAAGGCGCGAATATTTTCGGCAGAGCGTCTCATAGTCTCTTTAAGCTCATCCGAAACCGCCGCTTCCGCTTCGTCAAGCTCTTCTTTTGACACTTCAAGAGAAGTAAGCTTTACCTTGTCAAACTTTTCACAATATTCAAAAAGCGCCTCATCACCGCGTTTTTCGACGTCATCTATTATCGCTGCGGCAATTTTATCGGCTTCCTCGCCGGCTGTATTCTCACGTTTTAGTATATCCTCAAGCCTAACCTCTGAGGTATTCATTATCTTTATCATTTTTTGAGCTCCTTTATTTTGCGGGTAATATTCTCTATTTCCTCTGATTTGAAACGATAACTGCTTTTATTCGCAATCAGTCTTGCGCTTATGGGAAGTATCTGAGTTTCTGGATGCAAGTGATTTTCACGGAGTGTAGTACCCGTTTCAACAATATCAACTATAACGTCTGAAAGGCCGAGTATCGGAGCAAGCTCAATTGAACCGCTGAGCTTTATTATCTCTATCTCACGGTTAAGTCCGCTGTAATATTCACTTGCGATGTGGGGATACTTCGTTGCAACTCTTAAAACGGAATCCTTATCCTCTACGTATCCGTCAGGAACACAAACGCACATATTACATTTTCCTATTTCAAGATCCGAAAGCTCAAAAACGTCCGGTTCAGTCTCTACAAGGGTATCCTTTCCCACCACACCGATATCGGCGGCACCTCTTTCAACGTAAATACCTACGTCGGAGGGTTTTATGAGAAGGTAACGTATCGTGCCGTCACTGTTTTCAATCACAAGTCTTCTGTCATCGGCAGACGGCTCCTCACACTCATATCCTATTGCTGAAAAAATTTCACGAACCTTTTTTCCTATTCTGCCCTTCGGCAAGGCAACGTTAAGCATGCGTTCACACCTCCCCCTTCGTATTACCGCGTAAATCTACCGTATTTTTATACTTGATATTCTGCGGCAATTCACATTCACATATCACTTTAAGACCCTTTGCTACAAGCTCGGCAGCAGTCTCAGCGACCGCAGCCGGAGCAGTATTCCCGTCGTACAAAACAACAGTATCAACCGTATTCGCGCCGTTCTCCTTAAGAAAACGGTCAAGCTCGTAAAAATCAATGGCAAAGCCCATTGCCTGTACGGAACCTTTATTCATTTTCTTTAAAAGATTGTCATAACGACCCCCTACAAGCGCCGCTGATGCAACCCCTTCAATATATCCGCAGAACATGATACCGTTATAATATTTCGTATCACTTACCGCATCAAAATCAAGAA
>JAZPZG010000086.1:0-2110 GCA_045544575.1 Clostridia bacterium | reverse complement strand
GTTCTTTTCGTGAATTTGAGAAACAAAAAACACCTTGCTTACGCTCCTTCTCATAAGGAAGATTACAATTTGTAGGGACCGGCGTCCTCGACGGTCCTTAATACACACATAAAAATCGGTGGAGAACTGATATAATCCCCTTAGAGTAGACACTTGAAAAAGAAAAAAATTTCGAGACTACTATAAGGGGGTTATTTTTATGCCAAAGCGGTCACGCAAGAACAAGAAATACAGTACAGAATTTAAGAGGTCAGCAGTTGAAGCATACCTGCGAGGAGAAGGAAGCTACCGAGATTTGTGTAAAAGACTTGGAATTTCTCACAATGAATCACTCAGAAAATGGGTTTTGTGGTATAATGGTCATAGAGAATTTAAGGAGCGCAGTAGTGCCAAAGGAGAAATCTATATGACCAAGGGAAGGAAGACCACGCAAGAAGAACGTGCAGAGATCGTTGCGTTCTGCATTGAACACAACAAGGATTACGGTTTAACAGTAGAAACCTACAACGTGTCATACCAGCAGATCTATGCTTGGGTACGTAAATATGAGGAAGGCGGAGTGGACAAGCTCAAGGACAACCGAGGCAGGACGAAGCCGATTGAGGAAATGACCGAAGTTGAGAAGCTCAAAGCTGAAATGAAGATTCTGGAAGCTAAAAACAGACAACTTGAAATTGAAAACGCCTTCATAAAAAAACTACGGGAGCTGAAAGGTGGTGGTCGCTGACCGGAGTGCGTCAGGAGCATATCTACATAGCCATTGAATTTTTGAATACGCATATGGGTTATTCCATCAAGGAAATGTGTATTGCGCTGAAATTAAACAGATCTTCCTACTACAAGTGGAAAAAGAGAGCGCAAAGCAACAGTGAACTTCTAAATATTCAGATTACGGAATACGTAAAGGATTTCTATGAAGAAAGCAACGGAGTTCTCGGCTACAGACAGATGTGTATTAACATTAACCGAGAAAAGACGGACGAGCTTCCACACAGAATTAACGTCAAGAGAGTTCGCCGTCTTATGCGTATTCTTGGTCTTAAATCCGTTATTCGTAAGAAACGCCCGGATTACGTGAAATCCACTCCCGAAATTACCGCCGAGAACATTTTGAACAGAGATTTTAAGGCAACCGTACCGTTTGAAAAATGGCTTACCGACGTTACGGAGTTTAAGTATTACATTGGTCCCGAGGTGAAGAAACTTTACTTGTCTGCAATACTCGACCTTTACGACAGACGTATTATTGCGTACAAGCTCGGCGACAGCAACAATAATGCGCTTGTTTTTGAAACCTTTGATGAGGCAACGGCTCTTTATCCCCAAGCGAAACCTATCTTCCATAGTGACAGAGGATTCCAATACACAAACAAGATTTTCCACCAAAAGCTTGTTGAAGCGGGTATGATCCAAAGTATGTCCCGCGTTGGCAGATGCCTTGACAATGCTCCGATGGAAGGCTGGTGGGGCATTTTGAAGTCTGAAATGTACTATCTAAAAAAGTTTACGAGCCGAGAAGAACTCGTTTCCGCCATTGAAAATTACATACACTTTTATAATACTCGTCGCTACCAAAAACGTCTGAACTGTATGACACCGTGCGAGTATTATTTCGCCACCGCCGCGTGACGAAAATCTCCCCCCTGCTGCGCAGCAGGGGGGAGATGAAAGAATCTTATTCAATTTGTAAATTCTTTTGTTTTTTAGTCTGTCTACTTGACAGGGGGCACATTACATTTACAAGAAACAGAAATTATTTTTTCTGTCGTCCCGGGGATTCTTTCACATGCTTCTATAGCATTATCAATAGTATTTCCGAAAAGCACGCAAAGATTGTCAGGAGCTATCGAGGCTGATGGAACAGATCCCGAAAAAACAATCCTTGCATTACTTTTGTTTGCCTTAATCTGTTTGTCAGAAAGTATCGCGTCAACTATTCCGTTACCTGTATCAAACTCAAGCATTGTATATGCAGCATTCTGAATATCATAATTGTTGTTCTCAATTATGCTTAAAGCTGCTCTACAATCGTGATCATTTAGAGCCTTTTCAAGCCCAATCTTTATATTATTAAAATCATGCCTAAATCGTCTTAACTCATAATTTGCCT
>JAZPZG010000085.1:0-3921 GCA_045544575.1 Clostridia bacterium | reverse complement strand
AAGACCGCTTGGCCTCCGACTTATTCTCAGCCGTACACTTATATTCAACAAGTTTATCATCAGAAAGAACGACCAAAGAAACAGGCAACGTAAAATTGCAACATTCAGAAGCAAAATCCTTCATCAGCTTTAATTTCACCTTGCAAATTCCGCTTGTTTCTGCAGGTATAGCAGCATCTCCGAAACTCAAATAAACGGTTTTCACTTTGCTTTCCCGTTCGTTAAGCTTTGTAATGCATTGAAATGCCCCTGTAGGGTCAAGAAGGCATTCTGCCGACACAAATGAAAAAACAGATGTATCCACATAAAAATCCAATTGAAATGCCGCACCGTTTATATTGTAAGATGCATAATCTTCAAAGAAAAACGATATTTCAACAGTCTCACCCAACGTAACTTCATCAGTACTCAATGAATACTTTATATCGGGACCCTTTGGTGCTTCAGCCTGTACAAAAAACATCGGCTTTATAGGAAACATTGCACTCAAAGAAATAATCACGGCAAGTATGAATGAGAAAATCCTTTTCTGCAAAAAAACAGGCTTAATCATTTATATGCCTCCGTTTTCACATTGAACCCTTATAATTTCAACTCCGTTAACGGCTTCAAGCTCAAGAGTTTTATATTCGTAACGCTCCTCCTCTGCCAAAACCTCATCGAGTGTAGGCTTTGTTTTCGGATGCTTAGGGGTAAATACTGTACAGCAGCCCTCATATGGTAAAATACTTGTTTCGAAAGTAACAATATTTCTTGCACGGGCAATCATCTCTATCTTGTCCATACCGATAAGAGGTCAGAAAACAGGCATATTTGCGGCATTATCGGTGCAGTACATTGCCGCCATTGTCTGACTTGCAACCTGACCTATACTCTCACCTGTTATAAGCGCCGAACAACCGTTTTTACGAGCCAAAATTTCCGCAATACGCATCATGGAACGGCGCATAATTACAGTACCGAGCTCGTCTCGGCAATTTTCATGAATGGCTAGCTGAACGTCTGTATAAGGAACTACCATAAGCTTAATTTCGCCGCAGTATTTTGTAAGCAATCTCGCCAAATCAACGACCTTTTCCTTTGCACGCTCGCTCGTATAAGGATAGCTGTAGAAATGCACGGCACAAATTTTTACGCCGCGCTTTGCTATCATATATCCCGCAACAGGACTGTCTATTCCTCCCGAAAGAAGCAAGCAAGCCTTACCGTTACTTCCGATAGGCATACCGCCCTGTGCAGGAATAATATCCGTATAAACGTACGAGCGCCCTCTCACCTCAATAAACAATATGAAGTCCGGATTATTCACGTCAACACTTAAATCGGAAAACGCCTCAAGCATTTCTCCGCCAATCTCTGCAGAAATTTCGGGTGATTTCATGGGAAAGCTCTTAAGGCCGCGTCTTGTTTCAACCTTGAAAGTAACCTTCGTCTTTCCTTTCCCTGAAAACTCATCCATTTTCTTCTTTACAAGGCGCAAGGCATTATCCTTAATCGCTTCAAAATCTGAGTCAATTTCAAAAGCAGGACTCACCGAAACAAGACCAAAGATACAAGAAAGACGCTTTATGGCTTCCTCGTAATCGTAGCTGTCACAATTCTGAGGTTCTATAAAAAATCTCGACTGCGACCAAACAACTTTAGCATCACCCAAAGGTTTGATCGATTCCTTAATATTTCTCGCAAGATTCTTTTCGAAATTTCCGCGATTTAATCCTTTCAGAGCTATTTCTCCGATTCTGCCTAAAATTACTTGTTTCATATCCTTCAAACCTTCCTGCGGAATCTTTCCGCCTTTAGTTCCTTAACACTTCGGTAAATTGCTTCACACGCAAGCTCAATATCACTCTCCGTCGTAAAACGTGAAAAGCTTACGCGTACAGCGCCGTCAATTGTTTTTACGTCTACACCCATTGCCGTAAGAACACTGCTTCTGCTCTTTTTATTTGAAGAACAGGCAGAACCCACGGAAACAAAAACGTTTTTCGACTCAAGGCTGTGGAGCATAACCTCTGCACGAAGCGGCGCAAAGGACAAGCTCATCACGTACGGCAAAGATACCTCTGAATCCGTGATAAATTTAACCTTGTCACCAAGACGTTCTTTTAATTTTTGTGTAAACGTTTCGTTTATAATTTTAACATGTTTCAAATTATCTTCAATAGAAGATTCTGCTATTTGGACAGCTGTTGCAAAGCCGCATATTGCAGGCAAATTTTCAGTTCCCGAGCGTAAACCCTTTTCCTGTCCGCCGCCGTCCATAAAGGGAGCAATTCTCACACCCTTACGTATGTACAGAAAGCCGCTTCCGCGAGGCCCGTGTATTTTGTGTCCGCTTACGGACAACATGTCACAGCCAAGCTCTTTAACGTTAATTTTAAGCTTGCCGAAGCCTTGTACCGCATCGGTATGTAAAATAATATTCTTATTGATTTTATTTTTAAGAGCAGCAATTTCCTTTATCGGCATTATCGCACCGGATTCACTGTTTACAAGCATTACCGATATCATGGCGGTATCAGGCTCAATAATTGCTTCAAGCGCCTCTAAATCAACTACTCCGCTCTTATTTACAGGGGCAAGAGACACTCTGTAGCCCTGCTTTTCCATAGCCCTTGCGGTTTCAAGAACAGACGGGTGTTCAACTGCAGAAACTATAATATGCTTTCCTGCGTGCTTATTTGCTGCAAAATACCCCTTAATTGCAGTATTATTTGCTTCAGTTCCTCCTGAAGTCAGAAGGATTTCATCCTCTGAGGCATTAATTGACGATGCAAGAATTTTACGTGCTCGGCGCAACTCTTTTTCAGCCTCAAAGCCGAGTCTGTGAAGTGAAGATGGGTTTCCGTATACGTACTTAAGAATGCGGACCATTTCTTCCGTAACTTCATCGAGCTGCTTTGTGGTAGCGCTGTTATCTAAATAGACGGTGCGCTTTTCATTAAATTGACTTTCAAGGTACTTTTCATAAAGGTCGGGGCGTTTCTTCTCAGTACGCTTTTCCGACTCCTTAAGTCTCCAGGCTTCAATATCCGCATGATTTCCGCCCAATAAAACATCCGGTACCTTCATTCCGTTAATCTCTGCAGGTCTTGTATACTGAGGATATTCAAGCAGAAGCGCAGTATGAGACTCAGACTCCGTTGCTTCTTCGGAGCAAAGAACACCGGGTACAAGCCTTGCCACGGAATCAGCCAAAGCCATTGCCGGTATCTCCCCGCCGGTAAGAACGTAGTCACCTATCGAAATCTCCTCATCAACAAGGTCCTCAATTACACGCTCGTCAATACCCTCATAATGGCCGCATATTATAACGAGATGAGGAAGCTTGGAAAGTCGCCTTGAAACTTTTTGAGAAAGCACAGTCCCTTGCGGTGACATATATACCACGTAAGGCTTTTGTGCGCCGCAAGCGCCACTCACAGTCGCCGCATCCTCCAAAACCTTGTCGTATGCCGCTTTTATGGGCTGATATGACATAAGCATACCGGGGCCGCCGCCGTAAGGACAATCATCTACCTTGCGCTGCTTGCTTTCCGTGTAATCACGTATTTGATAATAATTGAGGCTAAGCAAGCCTGCCGCCTCTCCTTTGCCGATAACACTCTCCCCGAGCGTTGCTTTAAACATCTCGGGGAAAAGTGTAAGAAAATCAATTCTCATAAGTCCTCATTTTACTCCGGGTTTTCCCAAAAGCTTAAACATATTTCTCTTATAAGCCTCAACACCGGGCTGATTAAAAGGATTAACGCCGAGCAGGTAACCGCTTATAGCGCAAGCCTTTTCAAAGAAGTAAACCAATGCACCGAATGTCTTTTCATCGAGTGCGGGTATTGTAATTACAAAATTAGGAACACCGCCGTCGGTATGTGCCATAAGTGTACCGAGAGCAGCCTGCTTATTCACGTAATCCATATCCTT
>JAZPZG010000084.1:0-3945 GCA_045544575.1 Clostridia bacterium | reverse complement strand
ACCAAAGCGATCAGGAACACCGCTATGCCGTAGCCGAAGGTCAGATACTTGACGCTGCTTTTCTCGGAAAAGTAAGTAACCACAAGAAAGGTCTCAAACCCGATCATCAGACAGCAGCAGAAGATCTGCAAATAAATGTTAAAGCGCAGAGCATCCTCCGGCAGAGGGAGAAAGAAAGCGACTGCCGAAAGGAGTGCAACACCTGTGGCAATCCTCTGCAACCACACGATAATCTTCGGCAAAAAGATCATCGTAAGGATACCGAGTATGTAACAAACCGCTGTCAGCGTGGTGCCGTAATCAATGTTAATGTCGATTGGGATCTTTCCGTCGAGAGCCGAGGACGGCTCAAGGAAATAATAGATAAATCCCATCTGCCAAAAGCTGAACATTGAGAAGCAGACGAGCATCCACAGAGGCTGAGTCAGCCTCTTTTTTTGATTTTCAAAAAGAATCGAATTATTCATAGCCATACCTTTCTTTTTCGGGGGCATCCCCCGTGATTTTTTGCATAAATCCCACGTTTTTGTTAAAAACCCCACCAACGTGGGATATGAAATATTGAAAATAATTTATATAATTATAATATCACAAAACCTTGAAAAATTCAAGACTTTGACGGAATTTGTCAAAAAAGAACGGAGGGATGGCAATGAGGCAGTTTTATAAAAATGTAAAAGTGGATACGGAAACCTTGCAATTTTGTGCCGAATGTGAAATTTGTAAAAAGAAAGAATATGGCTTAAAAATCCCTGTTCTATGCCGCAGTATAAAAACCCTTGCAAGATGCGAAAAAGGAAAAGCAAATAAAATCTGCCAGAGCCTCTATAACAGAGCAAGGGCAAATTCAACGCAAATTATTGCAATAAAGATGAATCAATGCAAACGTTGCCATTCTTGGGTGTGTGATAACTGTTTTATCAGCGAAGATGAATACGGTGCCTGCACAGGTTGCAGAAAAAATGTAAGCGAGGTGTGATATATGGGATATGAAAGCGTAAAATCAGCGGCAGAGCGTATGGGCGTAACAAGCCGTGCAATACAAAAATGGGCAAAGGAAGGCAGACTTCCGGGTGCATACTTTGATAACCGTGTCTGGTGGATACCGGATGATATTAAAGAGCCGCTGAAGACAAATGAAGTAACGCCTAAGAAAACTGTTACCCGTTATCAGCTTCCGCTCCTTCGTTGCTCCTTTAACGTGGGAGAAGCGATGAAGTTTATCGAATCTATTCCCGATCCTGATGACAAAAATATTGCTCTTGCCGAATACTACTATTATCGTGGTCAGGCAGAAGAAGCCGCACAGCTTTTGGAGCAGTATTTTGACTCAGATGACGAATCGCTTCGCTATTCTGCCAACGTTATGTGTACCTTTGCAAATATATTCAGAGGTCATATTCACCTTGCCGGTTTCTTTTCCGAGCGTGTATCCAAAGAACTGGAGGAAGGGCTTAATAACCAAGACGCACCAAAAGAGCTGCATGCTATCGGTGTGCTTACCGCATATATCGGAAAATATCTTTTGAACGTGCCTGTTCCCGATGTGCCGCCCCTTGAGGAATATCTGCACTTTCTTCCGAACGGCATAAGACTTTACGGAGCATACATATTGGCGTACAAGGCATACAGAGAAAGGAATTTTGAAAGAGCAATCGGTATATGTGATACAGCCCTTGCTTTTTGCAACAGCTTTTATCCGGTTGCGGCAATTTATGTGCTTATAGTTGCGGCAGCATCCTTTATGGGACTTAAAAAGCCTCTTCTTGCCCGACAGCACTTTATGATTGCATGGGAAACTGCAAAACATGACGGCTTTATAAAGCTGTTCGGCATACATCATAATTTGCTTCAAGGTCTTACAGAACAGTGCTTAAAAACAGACTATCCCGAAGACTATAAAAAGATAATGAAGGTTGTAAAGGAATTTAATGACGGCTGGTATCGTCTGCACAAGCCTGACGAACACGACTACTCACATACCCTTTCGCCACTGGAAATCAGTATAGCAATGCTGTATAACCGTGATTGGGGAACAAAAGAAATTGCTGTGCATCTTAATATATCGGAAAGCTCGGTTAAAAACCATATAAAGCACATATATCAGAAGCTTTGCATCAACAAAAAAATAGACCTTCAAAACTACTTAAAAAGATAAAAAATATTTTTTGCATCTCGTTCGCTTGCGAACGGGGTGCTTTTTTCTTTGAAAGAGGCTTGTTTACTGGCTTTTCGGGGATTTGAGGTCTTTTGGAAAGCCTTAATTTGGCAAAAAAAGCATCAAAAATTGTACTTTTTTACCCCCAAAACGGGACTATTTTTAAGAAAATTTTGCCTGTATAATATAAGTAACATAAACGAAAAGAGGTGTTAGCGTATGAGGGATGACAAAAAGAAGGTTTACACTCTTGACGGCGATTCACTTGAAATTACCTTTCGATATGATGAGCTGAGCAAGAAGCATCTTGGCGAATATCCCGATTTTATCGAATGTCCGAGAATAACCCCCGGTGGCAGAAAATGGGTAGATGTCATTACAGAAGACTGTCCATACGCTGACGGTGAGGACAAAACCTGCGGAACCTGTAGTTTTATGTTAAAGCAGGACGAGAATGACATAATTGGAATTTGTATGAACGAGAAATTCAAGAAAAACAAGTAAAGGAGATAAAAATTATGAAATCAGGTGAACTTTTCAGAAAAACAATGCCTTTTGCAATAGCAAAGCTGGTACTCGGTGCGGCAACGGTGCTTATCTCGGTAGTGCTGCTCGCAATACTACTCGGTATCGGCTGGCTGTTTGGCGAAAACGGAATGGTAATTTGTATCTTTATATGGATAGGTGCAACGGGAGTCGTAAGATTCGCAATTATGCACTACTTCGGCTATCTTGTTAAAGCAGGACACGTTGCTGTACTCGCAGAAGCTGCAACCACCGGCAAGGTTCCTGACAATCAGGTGAATTACGGCAAGGAAGCCGTTAAAAAGAGATTTGCAACCTCAAACGTATATTTCGCAGTAGATAAGCTGGTATCGGGTGCGGTAAAGCAGATTCAGAGAGGCATCTCAAAGCTCGGTAATGCACTTGACTTTATCCCCGGTATGGGAGCAGTAACGGGAATAGCAAACTTCTTCGTTGAGCTTTCCCTCGGCTACGTTGACGAGTGCTGTCTCGGCTACACCTTCTACAAAAAGGAGCAGGGCGCATTCAGAAGTGCCTGCGACGGCGTTGTAATCTACGCACAGAACATCAAGCATCTTCTTAAAAATGCGGCAAAGACAATGCTGAAGGTTATACTTCTCTCGCTTTTGGTGCTTGTGCTTGTATTCGTGCCCATAGGACTTCTTTTCAGGCTTCTCAGTTGGAACGCATTTATCGGCTTCTTGCTTGCAGTATTCATTACTTGGGTAATAAAGTTTGCATTCCTTGACAGCTACATACTTTGTCAGACAATGGCGAGTTATATGGAGGTAGCTCCCACAACAGAAATTACCTTCGACCTTTACGGCAAGCTCTCTAAGATCTCCGGCAAGTTCAAGGAGCTCTTTAACAAGGGCAAGGCGGAAGAGCCGCAGATGGCTTACGCAGGAGCAGGACAGCCGAATGTACAGCCACAGTATCAGGCACAACCTAATACACAGACAGACGCACCCAAGCCCAGATTCTGCGGACAGTGCGGTGCTAAAAACGAAGCAAATGCAGGCTTCTGCGGAGGCTGCGGAGCAAAGCTGTAAATCAAGACAACAATTAAACAATAAATTTACATAATACGGAGGATCTACTTATGAAAAAGATACTTACTGTAATACTCGCATCCCTTATGATACTTACACTTGCAGCTTGTACGGCAAAGCCCGGAGAAAACGTTGATCCCGGTAAAATGAGCGAAAAAGCTCAGGAAGATTACGAAGACAGCCTTGAAACTTTCAGTCCCGAGGCGGCGG
>JAZPZG010000083.1:0-19527 GCA_045544575.1 Clostridia bacterium | reverse complement strand
CCCGCCTTGCAAACGCACCGCTATCATTACAAAAAGAGCTTGAAAAGTATATGTACAAGGTCGGCGAATATATATTAAATACTTACGGCTTGTTTGAACCGTAAGTATTTTCAAGTTACAATACACCGCACTTTATAAATCTATATTGTCCGATTTCAAATTTTTTATCGTTTATTCGTTGGGGAAGCTGTCTGATTTCAATAAATTCATCTGTTACAACAACCAAATATTGTTTTTCGGCTTCATTTACAAGATAAAACTCTTTGTCGGTATTTTTCAATCCGTTGATGAGCTGCGGAATTCCAAACGGAGCATCCGTAAAAAAACCAAGTAAATTGTCAATTACCTTTTCACTTTTTGTATTAAGCTGTTCGAAAAAAAGCATGTAAATTTCCGCACTCGGGAACTTTTCTCTCACAATCATATCCTTTTTACCGGTTTTCTTGACCCATCTTCCGGAAAAGGATGCTTTATATTCATAATCATCAAGTGAAATCTTTTCTCGGACGACACTCATGTCCAACTCTCCGCCGTCGTCTAATAAATAATCAATACTGATATTTAAAAGCTTCGATATCAATTTAATATTATCAATATCCGGCATTCCTTTGTCAGATTCCCACTTTGTAACAGCTTGTCTCGACACACCTATTTGCTCGGCAAGCTTTTCTTGTGTATACCCTGCCATCAGTCTTCCTGCTTTGATTTTTTCACCTAACGTTTTATTTAGCTTCTTATCACTTTCCATAAAAAGCAACCTCCTTTCAAATTATCTCCGAAGAGAACAATTCAAGTTTACTTTTCGTGACTTTTATATGCAAGAAACAAGGTGTAGCACGTATGCAACGCTTCGTAGCATCAAGAACTAGTATCACTTTTTTTGTCGGAAACGGATTCCTCCGCATTTGCTTCAAGGCTCTTTGCAGCAAGCAGTTCTCTTTTAGCAACATTCTCACGCAACAGCCTGTATGCTGCCGCAGCAAGCGGAACACCGAGAAGCATTCCCAAAATTCCGGCAACGCCGCCTCCCAAAGTTACTGCGGCAAGTACCCACATTGCGGGAAGACCTATGGAATTCCCCACGACTTTAGGGTATATCAGATTTCCTTCAAGCTGCTGGAGAACAACTATAAAAACTAAAAACAACAAAGCCTTCAGAGGTGACACTGTAAGAATCATTATCGCGCCGACAATGGCACCTATATACGCACCTGCAACTGGTATCAAAGCAGTAAATCCTATAAGCGCACCAATCATACCGGCATACGGAAAGCGGAATAAAAGCATACCTAAAAAGCACAGCACACCGAGAACTACCGCCTCTGTGCATTGCCCCACGATATAGCGGTGAAATGAATCATCGAGCACGTCATAGCAATGCTTTGCTTTGTCAAACCATTTAGACGGTACGTAGCTCTTTATTGTGCGTTTAAAATGTGACTTCAGAGTATTTTTGCCCGAAAGCAGATATATGGAAAAAATAATGCTTATAAACAAGGTTACCAACGCAGAAAACAACGATGATACAATATTTACAACAGCACTTACTGCTCCGCCTATTCCGGATGCAAGATAATTTATGAGCTTTGTAATATAAGACATCCAATCCACAGATGCAAGGCTTGCCCAAAGGTCTTTAGGTAAATTTTCTCTTACCCAGTCACTTTGAATAAGCTTTCCGATAGCGGGCGGAATTTCAGCAAGCAGGAATTTTACGCACGAGAAAAGCTCAGGAATTACGAGCCAAACAATCAGCGCAACAATTCCGCACAACGTGATAAATGCCGCCACGAGACAAACAGGGCGCCTGCTCTTAACAACAAATTTCTTTGAAGAACACTTGGGAAAATAGTGCTTTTCGTAAAAACTCATAAGAATATTAAGAACGTATGCAATTACAAAACCTATAATAATCGGTGCGGATGCGCTTAGTAAAACCGAAAACAAACGTTCAACCGCACTCCAGTAGTTAATACATAAAAATAAAATAAATACACTCGCACAAATACGAAAACAATTTTTCCACGTAACTTTCATTATTCTTCCTCTCTGTGTGCTTTCATTCCTTTTTCGGGTTTTGGTCCCCAAAATTGATAATAATCACACTTTAAAGCACCATTGTATAGTTTACGTCGCTTGTCTGCTCTTCTCCCGAATAATTTTTCGAAATTTTCACAAGAAGTAATAACATAAAAAGACCACGTAGGAAAGTTTTTAAAATGTCTTCCCATTCGTTTGTAAAGCTCCTCGGTTTCCTTCTTTTCCAAGAGACGCTCTCCGTAAGGCGGGTTAGTAATTATGAACCCGTATTGATATCTCGATGAAGTGACACCGAAATCTACCTTCTGGAAATGAATTTTTTCACTTACTCCCGCAAGTTCAGCATGCTTTTTTGCAAGGCTCAGCTGAAAATAATCAATGTCAGATGCAAAAATTCTAAGCTCCGCATCGTTATTTATTGCACCTTCCGCTTCTTCCCTGGCCTGCTGCCAAAGTTCTTTCGGGACAGCACGCCATTCTTCACTGTCAAAGCTTGCCTTAAGGCCGGGGGCAATGTTCATCGCAATCATTGCCGCTTCTATGGCAATAGTTCCCGTACCGCAAAACGGATCCAAAAGAGCTCTGTCGGGGCGCCATCTGCTTATCATTATAAGGCCTGCCGCCAACGTTTCTTTTATAGGGGCACCACCCACCTCTGCCCGATAGCCACGCTTATGAAGTCCGTGACCCGATGTATCAATAGTGAGTGTCGCAATATCATTAAGCAATGAAACCTCAATTTGGTATCTGGGACCTGTTTCATCAATCCAGTCTTTAGAGTATGCCGTCTTCAGTCTTTCCGCAATCGCCTTTTTGACGATAGCTTGACAGTCTCTTATTGAAAAAAGCTTTGATTTTACAGACCTTCCGTTTACTATAAACGTAGCGTTTTCGGGAAGCCATTTCTCCCATTCAATAGCTTTTGTGCCCTGAAAGAGTTCTTCAAACGAAAGAGCTTTAAACTGCCCCATATTAAGCAAAATACGGTCTGCAGTTCTCAGCCATATATTGGATTTGCAAATTGCCGACAAATCTCCTTTATAATAGATATGACCGTTTTCGGTATTATGCTCGGTGTAGCCCAAGCGGTCAAGCTCTCGTGCAGTTACCGCTTCAAGACCGAAAGCAGTGGTGGCTATTAAATTGATATATTTTTCTGTGCTCATAAAGAGTCTCCGTTTCCTTTTATCGCTGTAAAACGCTCAAATTCACTGCCGCATATACGCTCGGCAAAATCTTTGTAAACGTTCTGCTTGAAATTTTTCCAAATTGCTTCACAGGGCGGAAGGCTTTGGAATACACACATGGTATCTTTTGTCGGATGCTTTACTGCAACCACAAAAGACCACAAAGCAAGCGTTCTTTGCCCTGTTTTATCGAGAATTGTGTCTCCTCCGTATTTTACATCTCCTAAGAGCGGATGCCCGAAAAAGGCAAGCTGAGCCCTTATCTGGTGTGTTCTTCCTGTTATCGGAACTGCAAACACAAGAGTTTTATTATCGGACACTGCAACAGTTTCTATATAAAGCTCACAATGCTTCCCGTTCGCACAGCGCTTAACAGTATTGGTTTCACTGTCTTTTTCAAGCTTGTCCGTAAGAATTTTGCCACCCTCGGCATTAATAACGCCAGCTGCTATGGCAAAATAACCCTTGTAAAACTTTTTAGACCGCAGCTGTTCCGACAGTCTTGATGCACCCTTTGATGTTTTTGCAAAAATCATTGTTCCGCCCGTATTTCTGTCCAGTCTGTGTACAAGACCGCAGAAAGCCGCACCGGGTTTATTTGCCCTTATTGCAATATCCTCTTTTATCATGGTAAGAAGGTCAATATCACCGCCGGCATCACTTTGCGATAAAATCCCTTGAGGCTTAACGACGCTTATAACGTGATTATCCTCGTATATTATATTAATATTTCCCGATTTAAAGGCCCCGCTCTCTTTACAGCCCGCACGATAAATAATTTTTTCAAGCTGAGGCATTATTCGGCACACCACCTTGCCGCAGAGCCGCAGGGAAGCAATATTCCCCCCGAGCTGATAGGAATGCACAGATCGCCGGCGCTGACGTTGCCGCCGTATTTTTTCTTTAAAATAATTTTAAGCATATTTTCCGTAACCACAGGAGAAAGTCCCGTTGTGTAAGAGTTAAGGATAAAGAACAACGGCTTGTCCGACAAAAGCTTACTTGCTTCCTCAAGGAATCCGTAAATATTTTCTTCAAGCTTCCAGACTTCTCCGCCGGGACCTCTGCCGTAAGACGGCGGATCCATAACAATGGCATCGTAAGTATTACCACGCCTTATTTCTCTGCTTACAAACTTAAAAGCATCGTCTATAAGATACCTTACCGATGCATTTTCAAGACCTGAGAGGATAACGTTTTCTCTTGCGCGAGTAACCATGCCCTTAGAGGCATCAACGTGCGTAACAGAAGCACCTGCCGCTGCTGCAGCTACGGTTGCGGCTCCCGTATACCCGAACAGGTTAAGCATTTTTACACTTCCGCCCGAGGCGATACGCTCTCTGATAAGCTCCATACTGAAATCCCAGTTTGCCGCCTGCTCAGGGAAAAGTCCCGTGTGTTTAAAGCCCATCGGTTCTACGTAAAACTCAAGATTTTTATATTTTACGGTCCACTTCTGAGGAATCTTTTTCTTATATTCCCATGCACCGCCACCCTTGTTACTTCTGTGATAAACCGCATCTGCACTAAGCCAGCGCTTAGGAGCGACCTTTTTCCAAATAACCTGCGGATCGGGTCTTGCCAAGCACACGTCGCCCCAGCGCTCCAGCTTCATGCCATCGCCGCAATCTATTATCTCATAATCATTCCATCCATCTGCTATAAAACCAGCCATAATTTACCATCCTTAAAAAGTATCGATGCAAAGTAAAAACTACACAAAGCAATTATAACAGACTTAAATGAAAATGTAAAACAGTGCCAGCAGTAAAATATCATTATCAGAGAAATTTTTTATTAAACTACTGATATTTTTATCTGAATTTTGCTTTTTTTCAACGATTCCCCCTTTGTTTTTTTCAAACACTAAGAGAATTATCAGTCCTATGATAATAATATCCTCCAACCGAGCTTCACGTCCGAAGAACTTTTCGAAAATCGGTGAAAGCAGTCCTAAAATTTTATTGATAACTGAATTTTCTTTTTCCGATGGTTTACAATTTTCCGCACGTTGTTCACAGCTTACGGAAACCACCTCCGGGGGCTTTTCCTCGTGCCGACAATTTCTTTCAGCTCGCCTTTCTGCAGTGCCGGAAGATGCAGTATTTGAATTGCTGTGATAATACCTCGGCAAGCACACCCCCTCCTTTTTCACTATTTTACAATTTTCTTTTTCTACCGAACACTACTTTCCGAAAAGCGGTGCAATTTCTTTTAACATTATCATATTTACACAATTGTCTACCTTTTGTTTGCGCTGCTCACTTAAAAAGGGCTTTAAAGCCTTTAGCAGTCGTATTCTACTGTCATTCTGGCTACCCGTACGCAGTTCATTTACTTTTGAAAACATGTCAATTAATTTTAACGGATCAATATCGGATTTGTCTTCGCAGGGTATATTTTGTTCTTGTTCCTTTGCTCCGCCGTCACCTAAAAAAGCACCTATAATATCACCTATTCCATCGGGTATCTCATTAATTCCAAGCAACCCGCCGATTTCTTTTATTTTTTCGTCAAGTTCCCCGTCCACACCGTATCAACCTCCAAGCAGCTCCTTCATTTTGGCAATGACTGCATCTGAATCCTTTCCAGCAACGGCCTTAATCTTCTCCACGTCTGCATCAGTAATGCTCTGTTTAATTTTATTTGTATCGATGTTCATAGAACGAATTTTATTTTTATCAAGCTCACCGATTTTTTTCATAAGCTCTGCCCTGTCAACCTTTGCAAGTCGTCCTTTTATTTCTTCGGGGCTCTTCGTTTTAAGCATCTCTATAGCTTGCTCAAGCTTCATTGACAAAAGCTTATTGTCTATCTGTTCAAAAATATTACCCATACTCCACCTGTGTACCAACGTAGTTTCACTATAGTGTATGCCGAATATCCGTTAAACGTGACGAAAAGAAAACAAAAAAACAGCAACCTTCTTAAAGAAAGCTGCTGTAAAAACAAATCTTATTTTTAATATTACTCTGCAATAATGGAAACCTGCTTCTTGTCCTTGCCGAGACGGCTGAAAGAAACCTTGCCATCCTTAAGCGCATAGAGAGTATAGTCAGTACCAACGCCAACGTTTGCGCCGGGATGAATTTTAGTACCTCTTTGTCTTACGAGAATGTTTCCTGCAAGTACGAACTGACCGTCAGCTCTTTTAACACCAAGACGCTTAGACTCTGAATCTCTGCCGTTCTTTGTGCTGCCAAGACCCTTCTTGTGAGCAAACAATTGCAAATTAAATTTAATCATCGGAATGCACCTCCTAATCAAATACAACCAAATACTTATTTCCGTAATTTTCACAGATCTGCTTAAGGCCATAAACCATCGCTTCAAACACTGTCCTTAACCGTTCTCTCATATCTGCATCCAAACCGTTCGGACGATGCCAAGACATAAGACCGTCATTTTGAATAAAACACTGTAATGAAGGAGTATCATCGGGATTATACAAAGACTCTGCATATCCAACAGCGGTAAGCACTACGGCAGAAACAGCAGAACAGACAATGTCCTCTCCGTACTCTGCAAAGCCGGCATGACCGCTGACCTTAAAGTCTTCCACGAACCCGTCACTTGCTCTTTTTATATGAACCTTAATCATGTAAATAACCTTAGCCGTTAATAGCTTTGATTTCTACCAATGTGTAAGGCTGTCTGTGACCCTGTCTCTTCTTGTAGCCCTTCTTAGCCTTAAACTTAATGATTCTGATCTTCTTACCCTTGCCGTGCTTAACAACCTCAGCTGTAACAGCAGCGCCATCTACGTAAGGAGCACCGAAATTAACCTGCTCACCGTCAGAAACTGCAAGAACCTTGTCGAAAGTATATTCAGCGCCTTCCTCAGCTTCAATCTTCTCAATGTAGAGCTTGTCGCCGACAGCTGCCTTGAACTGCTTTCCGCCTGTCAAAATAATAGCATACTTATCCATGATATACACCTCCTATAATTCATTAAACCATTGCGAAATCTTCCGCATGATAAATGTAAGTCACGCCTTATGTGCACCCCGGATAAAAGATGTACACTGCGAAGGCATTGCACCAAAAGGAACCAAAGAACCTAAAACGGCGCAAATTTAAAGCCCCGCCCGAGCGGATACTCGTTGATTTTACCATGCAATGCATAAATTTGTCAACACCATGTTTAATATTTTTTATTGAAAACTTTTAATTTTAGGTGTAGAATTATATTACAAAGGAAACAGTCATTGATATGTTTCTATATGAATTGTAATTTGAGGCGGTGACGGTATTGTTAAGTGTTGAAATATTATCTGTAGGAACTGAATTACTTATGGGCCAAATAGCGAATACAAATGCTCAGTATCTGTCACGAAAACTACCGGAGATAGGACTTGCGGTGTATTACCACAGCGTTGTTGGAGATAATCCCGGCAGACTTACCGAAAGTCTTTCCTTGGCTCTTTCACGAGCAGACGTTGTCATTACTACGGGAGGACTCGGTCCTACACAGGATGACCTTACGAAGGAAACCGTAGCAATGGCCCTTGACCTTAATATGGTCGTTCATGAAGAAAGCTATATTCGTATCAAGGAATATTTCCAAAAAACCGGCAGGATTATGGTTGACAGCAACTTTCGTCAAGCATATTTTCCGGAAGGCTGTATTATTTTGGAAAATGATTTGGGTACCGCTCCCGGTTGTGCCGTAAAGACTTTCCTTAACGGTAAAGAAAAAATAGTTATAATGCTCCCCGGCCCTCCGAAGGAGCTCATTCCGATGTATGAAAAAAGTGTAGTCCCTTTTCTTAAAGAGAAAACACACTGCAGACTTCAGTCGCGCTTTTTAAGAGTCGTAGGAGTAAGCGAATCCCGAGTCGAGGAAATGATAATGGAATTTGTAAACAATCAGACCAACCCTACTCTTGCAACCTATGCAAAGGACGGAATTGTCACAATACGAATTTCTGCAAACAATGAAAACGGAGACCAAGCCACAAAACTTCTCGACGCAGACGTAAAGAAAATATGCGATATTTTCGGCAACAAACTTTATACCACGGATAATGAAGAAATCGAAGAAGCTCTCGTTCGTGTTCTCAAGGAGAAAAATCTTACATTTGCCACTGCCGAATCCTGTACAGGTGGTCTTATTGCTCAAAAGATTACATCAGTAAGCGGAGCATCGAAAGTTTTTTCCAGTGCTTTTATTACCTACGCAAACGAAGCAAAAGAAAAAATGCTCGGAGTCCCGCACGAAACTATTGTAAAATACGGAGCGGTAAGCAAGGAAACCGCTTTAAAAATGGCTCAGAGTGCCGCAAGCTTCAGCGGTGCGGATGTTGCCGTATCAGTTACAGGATGTGCAGGACCTGACGGAATGGAAGGAAAACCCGTAGGTCTTGTCTACATAGGCATAAAGTGTAAGGATCACGAATGTGTACACGAATTCTGCTTTAGCGGTAACCGTAAAAAAATAAGAACACTTGCCGCGATCAATGCAATGTTTATTGCGCTTGATGCTGTAAGATCACTTTAATTTCCGTGCTGATTTTTGATTAAAGGAATATAATAAAATAAAATTGTCAGACCGTTGTATAAAAAAACCCTTTTGAGGTAAATTTTATCGTAAACTATAGTGTATTCTATTACTAATGTAAGATATATAAGGGTGTTTTCAATGCAAATAGGAGAAGCGGTCCGACTCAGAATTCTCGAGCTTTGTGAAGACAGAGGCATAACGGTCAACAGGCTTTCTACGTTGAGCGGGGTGACACAATCCACTCTCAATAATATTGTCAGCGGACGAAACAACAGCACCACCATTTCAACAATAAAGAAATTGTGCGATGGACTCGAAATTCAAGTTGTAGATTTTTTTAACAATAGTTTATTTTTTAATTTGGAGCAGGAAATAAGATAATTATTTCCGACAGCAATGTCTAAAAAGCTCCTATGGTTTTTGCGCCTTTAAACAGGAATTTACCATGGGAGTTTACTTTTGTTACTATAACGTTCCACAAAACGGGGCGTTATTTTTTTATAAAAATTCCAACTGATAAAACATAAGAATTCACACTCCCCGCCTCTGCTGAATACAGTGTTATTGTAAATAATCACGGGAGTTTAAAATATGATGAAATGTAATTGCGATTCAGACTTTATGTCTGCACCGCTCAGCGATAAATCGTTTTTTTGCAACACTGCAAATGCTGTTGCCGATAATACAATACTCGCAAGAATTTATACCCCCGCACAAGTGCCCGGAGAGCTTTTTTCTCTCTGTGAGGCATTAAAAAAGGGGACAGTTTATCCGGAGCTTTACCAACCGTATTCTTGTAAAAAGAACTGTTGTGCAACCGGAGCTGATGGTGAAGAAATAATTCCGGGTTCCGAAATATCCTCAGGAAATGCCGAGGGGTGCGGATGCGAAAAGGCTTATGTAAAGGAGGGCTGCAAAAATGACTTGTGTAAATAAAGAAGAAATGATGTGTGAAATCATGGCAGTTGATTTTGCCGTCACTGATATCAAGCTTTATTTAAATACTCATCCCGACGACAAAGAGGCAATCACCCTTTACAATTGTCTTGTAAAAAAGCGCCTCGCTATGATTGACAGTTATCAGAGTATGTTCGGTCCGATTATTGCAGAAACCTACGATAAGTCGGAAGACCATTGGAAATGGATCGACAATCCTTGGCCATGGGATAAGTATGTTAAGGAGGTATAAACAACATGTGGTTATATGAAAAAAAGCTTGAATTTCCGATAAAAATAACTAAGCCCGACCCACGTATGGCTAAAATAATATTAACCCAGTACGGTGGTGCAGACGGAGAACTTGCAGCGTCCCTCCGCTACCTCAGCCAAAAGTTCACAATGCCTACAGGTGCAGCCAAAGGTGCTTTAAATGACATCGGTACAGAGGAATTAGCACACCTTGAAATGATAGGCACAATGTGTCATCAGTTGCTTAAAGGCGTAAGCTGTGAGGAATTGATTGCGGCAGGCTACGATGCAAACTATGTTGAGCACGGACTTGGCGTTTATCCTGCAAACGCTGCAGGAGTTCCCTTCACTGCGGCATATATTCAGTCTAAGGGTGACCCTGTCACAGACCTTACAGAAAATATGGCAGCTGAGCAAAAGGCAAAACAGACGTATGAGTATCTTATAAACATGGCAGATGACCCCGACGTCATTGCACCGTTGCGTTTCTTAAGAGAACGTGAAATTGTTCACTTCCAGCGTTTCGGTGAAATTTTAGAGCAAATCCAAGAAATGAATTGCAAAAAAAAGTATTACTGATACCTAAAATAAATGTCTCCTATTAAAAGATAAAACCCCATCCGAGCACACAAAACACTCGGATGGGGAAAGTTATTTTTTATGATACCTATGCAATCTCAAAATAGAACGCAACAAGCGGAAGTCCTTCATTTGTGCACACGTTAATTTCTTCTCCGAAGAAATTGGAAACGTTTGCATTATATCTCACAGCGGTGAATTCATTTTCGCCGGACACTGTAATTGTGTTTTCAGAAAGAACAACCGTCTTGGGAACTGTCCAGCCGCTGTCCGTCAAAACCTCAAATCCGCGAGGCACCTGACCGTCTGAAGTTTTTAATCCGCTGCCAAAGCACGTAAAATAGAGTTTCGCTTCAGTAGAAGAAATTTTCTTTATATCGGAAACAACAGCACCTGCAACATTGTTTATATTACTTGAAGAATATTCTGTGTAGTGCAGGGACATTGCTATGTCGGCAACACGAGTCGCCATAGGATACTTGCAATACGGATGTACGTTATTCCAGAACGTCTCGTCCTTCCACAAGTCGGAGGTAGGAACAAGATACGTATTTTCTAACATCGAAGGAATCATTCCCAAACGGGAGCGTATGTCGCCAAAATCCATAAACTGCCACGGCTGTGTTCCGTTATAGTCAGGATGCTGAGAATATGCAGACGGATATTCCATCATAATTACAGGAAAATCGTGATAGTTCTGGTTAATTCTGTCTCTAAGATACTGCATAAGTTCTGTAAAGCGCGTAGGAAAGCTTGCCGTTACGTTTGCGGGAAGGCCGTCACTCTCTCCCTGATACCAAATAATGCCGCTAAACGTAAAATTAAGGAGAGGATTCAATCCGTAGTTAAATACGTAACGTGATTCCTTAATACTGTCAGCCTGCGTAATATAACCGTTAGTTGCACTATCAAAAAAATCTATTTTTTGTTTTTCACAAAGTTCTGCAGGAGTAAATGACGCCAAAGGATGGCCTGCCGCCGAACACTCAATGATACCGATCGGAATTTCGTTATTGGTACGCTCCACTATCTGCTTAGCAAAGAAATATCCGACTGCCGTGGTACCGATAGCAGCGCTTCTCGGCTTCTGCCAACCTCTCTTGTGGCGAAGGTCCTCTGCTACCGTAGTAGTCTTATCAGTAGCTTTTATAAAATCGGCAAGTGAATTGCGAAGAATGCGGATATTATCATCGTTCGTAATGTCCTCCTGCTTAAAATAGTCCTTGTATACGTCAATGCCAACAGTGGTGGAAAGTATTTCTTGTACGGTGGTGGCAATATTCGACTGTCCGACAACCAAATACACGTCGCCCACCAATACGTCCTCAAACACCTCTACCGCATCACCTGCACCGTAAACCTTAAGTTCTGCAGGTGTCGGGTCCGCACTAAGAGTTCCGTCAAGAACGATGAGCCACTTACCGTCTTTGATTTCAGCCGAGCCTTTTAAACCTTTAAACTCAGCGCACACTGTCTTTCCGTTTTGAGATTCCTCTGCAGTTCCCCAAATACGTATGTACTCGTCTCTTTGCAAAATCATATTTTTACTGAAAACTCTTGAAACTTTAAAGCTTTCTGCGGTAGCTTCCGCAAGCTCGGTCTTTTCAATAACCGGAGCCGTTCTGGAAACAGGTACGGTCTTGTAATCTTCAGGAGATTTTTCTTTAACTGTTTCGGGGTCTTTGCAAGATACCGTACAAATCAACATAACAGCGACCATTGCAAAAGCCAAAAACCTCTTGTACAATTTCATAACAAATCATGACCTCCAAGTCAATATTTTACACTACACCAATTATACACTTATTGTTTTTAAATTTCAATATCTTTTCAAAGATACATTAATGTGTTAAAATACATTGTATCAAGAATATAATACCGCGAAAGGAAAATTATTGTGGCAAATAAATATACAACGATTATCCCCTCACATGAAATAGAAAAGCAATATCATTTCATGCAGTGTCTTCAATCCGAAAACGAAACGTGTGGCTTGAAGTGCGGACACAAAGCAAAAGCTTTCGTCAGAACGTTCGGCTGCCAGATGAATGAACATGATTCTGAAAAAATCAGCGGAATGCTAGTTTCAATGGGGTACGAGCTCACAGATTCACAGGAAAACTGCGATATTATCGTTTTCAACACCTGTTGTGTAAGAGAAAACGCAGAGGAGAAGGTTTTCGGACATTTAGGTGCTCTAAAGGCTTTGAAACGCGAAAATCCGGAGCTCATTATAGTTGTCTGCGGTTGCATGACCGAGCAGCCGCATATTGTGGACGAAATACGCAAAAAATATAAACACGTAGACCTCGTTTTCGGCACTCACAATCTGCACCGTTTCCCCGAGCTTGTTTACAGAGTAAAAACAGCAAAGGATCATATTTACGAAACCTCACGCACCGATTCTGAGGTTGCAGAAGGCATGCCCGTTAAAAGAGAAAGTAATATAAAAGCATGGGTAACCATAATGTACGGCTGTGACAACTACTGCTCATATTGTATTGTCCCTTACGTAAGAGGACACGAGAGAAGCAGACGTCCGCAGGATATTATTGACGAGATAAAGAATCTTGAAAGCAACGGAATCAAGGAAATCACTCTTCTCGGACAAAACGTAAATTCTTACGGCAAAGATTTATCCCCTGCTGCTACGTTTGCACAGCTTCTTGAAAAAATATGCACAGAAACGAAAATCCGGAGAATAAGATTTATGACTTCTCACCCCAAGGATTTATCACAAGAACTTATAGACGTCATGGCGCGCTATCCTGCAATATGTAATCAGCTTCACCTCCCCGTTCAATCCGGAAGTACACGTATTCTGCAAAAAATGAACCGCAGATACACAAAGGAGCAATACCTCGGCCTTATAGAAAAGGTACGTGAAAAAATGCCCGAAATAACACTCACCACGGATATTATCGTTGGCTTTCCCGGAGAGACCGAAGAAGATTTTGCAGAAACACTTGATCTTGTTGAAAAAGTACGTTACGACAATGCATTCACCTTTATATACTCAAAACGCACCGGAACACCCGCAGCAAGTTATCCCGACCAGATACCTTCAGAGGTTGTAAAAGAACGTTTCGAGCGTCTTCTTGCTCTCCAAAACAGAATTTCACGAGAAATCAACGACACGTACGACGGAAAGACCGTAGAGGTTCTTGCAGAGGGACTGAGCAACACAAACAAAGAACGCTATACAGGGCGCACGGAAGGCGGCAAAATAGTGAATTTTATTTCACAAAAAGACGTTACGGGAAAGATAGTAAAGGTAAAGCTTAACAATATTCAAACCTGGTCTTTGGAAGGAGAAATATCTGATAATGAATAACCTTAACACTTCCAAAATTGACCTGAGAGATATTGAATGCTTTTTGTTGGATATGGATGGTACAATTTACCACGACTGTGAAATAATAGACGGCACTCTGGATTTTTTGGCTGAATTAAAAAAGCAAAACAAAAGGGCCTTTTATATCACCAACAATTCATCAAAAACCGCTACAGAATACGTTAATAAGCTTTCAAAAATGAATATTCCCGCCTCTGAAAGCGACTTTTTTACGTCTGCAGATGCACTTGTTAATTTTCTTGAAAAGAAAAACACCTCAAAAAAAGCCTTTATTTTGGGAACACCTGCTTATGAACGCTATATGGAAAAAAAGGGCTATACACTTGTCAGAGAGTATACGACAGACCCTGACAAGAGACCGGACTTCGTAATACTAGCTTTTGATACCGGGCTCACCTACGAAAAACTTAGAATTGCCTGTGATTATATTACCGACGGGGTTTGCTACGTTGCAACGCACCCCGATATGGTTTGCCCCGTTTCCGGTGGCAGAACAATCCCCGATGCAGGATCTTTTATGCTTTTGATAGAAGGAGCAACAGGTAAACGACCTGAATTAATTGCAGGCAAGCCTGACCCCTGTATGATAAATACTATATGCGAGCTGACAGGTATTCCAAAGGAGAAGGTCGCCGTTGTAGGTGACAGGCTTTACACTGATATCATGTCAGGTATTAACGCAGGTGTCACAACCGTGTGCGTTCTTACAGGCGAAGCAACCGAAGAAGACATAAAATCCTTTTCTAAAACTCCCGACTACGTATTGGGAAGCATTAAAGACATATTTGAATTAATAAAAACGTAAAACAATTAACAAGGAGTGTTGCAATTATGTTTAAAATAGGTTGTCACCTTTCCGCATCAAAAGGATATACGCACATGGCAAAAGAAATATTGTCCATAGGCGGCAATACTTTTCAGTTTTTTACCAGAAACCCCCGCGGCGGAAAAGCAAAGGATATTGACGTTAATGACATTGAAAGCTTTTTGGAAATTTGTAAAAACGACACAATCCCCTGCATTTTAGCCCATGCGCCTTATACACTGAATCCGTGTGCAAAGGATGAAAAAATCAGAGAGTTTACAAAAAACACAATGAAGGATGATTTAAACCGTCTGGAATATACACCCGGCAATATGTATAATTTCCACCCGGGAAGCCATGTCGGCCAAGGTATTGACGAGGGCATACGGCTTATATCTGAGATGCTGGGCGAAATATTAAAAGAGGATATGACAACAACCGTCCTTTTGGAAACCATGGCAGGCAAAGGAAGTGAAGTAGGAAGCCGTTTTGAAGAAATTAAAAGAATAATTGATTCTACTCCCCTTTCACACAAGCTCGGTGTTTGCCTGGACACATGCCACGTTAATGACGCAGGCTACGATATTGTAAACGATCTTGACGGAGTCCTCAACGAGTTTGATAAAATTATCGGACTTGACAGATTAAAAGCAATACACATAAACGACAGTAAAAATCCGTTTGCCAGCCACAAGGACCGTCATGAAAAAATAGGACAAGGTTCACTCGGCTTAGAGGCTTTTGAAAGAATCATTACACATCCGGCTTTAAAGCATCTGCCTTTCTATTTGGAAACACCGCATGATGATATTTCCGGATATGAGGAAGAAATACGCGTATTAAAAAATTTAGCAAATCAATAATAGGATCACAACTGAAGCAGCCACCCGCATAACGGGTGGCTGTTTCTTTATACAAAAAGCATGTAAGCCTACGTAACTTACATGCCTTTTAATGTATTCAAATCATTCCTCAGAATTTTCGTCGGCAGGGACTTCCGTCTCTACAGATGCTTCCGTCTCTACAGGTACCTCTGTCTCTGCAGGTGCTTCCGACACCGCAGGAGTTGCTGTTTCCGGAGTTTCCGTTTCAGGAGTCTCGGTTTCCGGCACTACTACGGGAACTTCGGTCTCTAAAGAAGGTGTTTCGGAGGGAATATCCGTCTCAGAAGGAGCATCGGTATCTGAAACAGGATCGTCAGTCGGCGCAGTCGTGGGTTCCTCGGTATTATCAGAAGGAGACTCAGTCTCAGAAGGAACCTCTGTAGCATCGGGAGTTACCGAACTGCTCGGCGACTCCGTATCAGAAGGTATCTCAGTTGCACCATCAAGTGTCGCACCATGCTCGACGTAAGATACAGCGTCCAACTCAAAAGTACTGCCGCCGTATTTTCTTGTAACCTTATAGTCATACTTGACACCGTCAGAAGCTTGTGAGATTCTTATGTTTTCTGAACTGAATTCAATGCTCGAAATACCCTCATCGGTGCCCTCTAGGCTGATATATATCGTACGTTCTGTATACGAAACGTTAAATTTAACAGGATAGTCTCGTGTATTCTTTATGACCAAATCAATTTCTTTTTCAGCGTTAATATAAGCATCCAAGCCTAAAATACCGTACCTGGGTAAGTAGTAGCTGTTTGAATGTGCGACTGCGGTAAGATCTGCTTTAAGTGCAGCCGTATACACTGCGGTCGCTACCTGAGAAATGCCCGCTCCTACAAATTTTCCGCCGCCGTTATATGAATTTTCATAAGCAGATACAAAACCGAAATCTTTTGTAACTGCGCCCACGGTTTTTATAAAGCTAAAGCTCTCTCCCGGAACCAGTGTTACGCCATTAAGCTTTTCAGCAAAAAGTCTAAAGTTATTATCACGCTCTTCAAGGGCTTTATCTTCAGATTTGCAATACACGTCTGCCACGTTTTCAGAGGAAAACTCAGATACAACGGTTGAAAAGATATTGTTTTTAAGTTTTTCCGTAGTTTTATTCGGTACATTATAAACAAACTTTAATTCTGCGTACGGAATGTCCTCTCCGTTGTTAATCCTGTTTACAAGAGAATTAAGTTCATCAAGCTCTAACGCTCTTCCTACAGAATGAGGATATACGCTTATACTGCCGTTAGACTCCTTGTAATAATACGCCGCCTTCGGCTCAATATACACGGCATCGTATATCTCCTGAGGCACAAGCTTATTAAATTCTACGGTTGCTGTTCCGATTTCAACCACGATATCCTCTAAAACAGCATTTCCGTTCTCTCCCAGACTTTCAATTTCTTCGGTAAAGTCATTAAGCGCATCGTAAAGGTCACTTTTAAATCTGGTGGTATCAATATTTGTACCATTTTTACCCGAGGTAAAAACAACAGAATCACTTCTCACGTCATATGAGGGATCTACCGGAAGAGAAAAGCTTATATCCGTTGCCGAATTCATAACGTCATCCAAGGAATCGCTTACAATGTCATACAGTATTGAAATACTGTAATTATTGTCCTTAAGTGCTGAAATTTGTCTCATTCGCGAAAACATACTGCCATATCTTGCAACGTTATATGCTTTATCTGCAATTTCCTGTGCATTCGGACACTTAACAAATTCAGCAAGAGAATAGTTTTTTGAATTTTCTCCAAGCTTGATAGTAATGTTAGCGTTATTGATTGGGTCTATATACGTTGTTTGTACATATGCGGCAACTTCTTCTTTGGTCATTCCCCCGACGTTCTTTTTATTAATGAGAACACCGTCGTAAATTTCTCCGTTACCCAGTGCAGACGAAAACGTTGCAATTACGGAAACAATAACCAGCATAAAAAACGCCGCGAACACACCTACTGTCAATAAAATATGTTTACCTGTACGCGCTGTATAGACGCCCTCCCCAAGTGGGATAGCAGGGGCTTGTGTTTCGTCAGTCTCCTCTTCTTCATACAAATCTTCTTTTGGAAGAAGAAGATTATCTTCTTCGGAATCAGCTGAATAAACAGTCTCTATTTCCTCAGAAACATCATCGTCAAAATCAAAATCAAATCCGTTAATATCAATGTCCGACTCTTCCTTTACAGGCAAAGGCTCGCTCTTTTGAGAAAAATCTTCAAAGAAGTCAAACATGGAATCTTCCTCAGGATTCGTCTCAAAATCGGACGCAGATTCTAACTCATCTTCATCATCTGAAAGATTGGAAAAATCAATCCCGCCGAAAGCAGATATGCCGTTAAAGCCGAAGTTTCCCGAGGGTGTTTTAGAATTATCGTCAACACCGCCTAAAAACTCGCTGTCTTTATCATTGTCATAACTGTTTGAAACCATGTTATCCGCCCTACCGTCATTCGGTGAAAAGAAGCTGAAATCATCAAAACGGTTCTCATATTTCACCGAAACATAATTATTCATCTTTCTTTTTTCATTTTTCGCGGAAATAACAGCATTGCTGAAAACCGCATCCGTCGAAAAAAACATTCCTCCGGATGAACCAAACGACGAATCGCCGCTTCCACCGGAAAAACCTCCGTTAACCGACATTGTACTTCGCTCCTTTTTTCTTGCGGGAATAAACCCTGTAACTTATCCCGTGTGTACTGCAACTTTAGTTCGGGATTTCTCTTATGTAGTAAAATTATTGACTATATATCGTCAGTTAAATCATCATTCTCCTCTGTTATCTCACCGTTTTCCGCATTGTACGTAAATTTTGTACTTTCGCAGAAAACGACACCTGTCCTCTCACCGATTATTCTGAGAGAAATACTGTCGCCCGTCACGAGCTCTTTGGAACCCATATCAAAGTAAGCAGTATTGGCATTTTCAAAAACCAAGTCGTAAACGTGACCGTTGATAACTATTACCGTATTCTCGGTAATTTCATTACCGTGTATAACATACATATTAGATTCGTTGTCATCATCAGCGGGAACAACAGCCGATATGTTCAAGGGATAAAGACCAATCTTATAGTCTTTGTTGACATATTCCGGTTTATTTGCTTCCACCAGCAACATATGATAATCTACAATCGACCTCGAATGCTGATAGGTCTCAGCACCTTTTTCAGAGAAGACACGATGGAACCTATTCATAAAAGTTCCGCTTATCGACAAGTCATTGCAAAGTCTTGTGGAAAGTTGGGAAAGTTCCATATTGGCATCGGATTTTTTAAGGCCGATATTATTCCACGTAAAATATTGAGTTGTAAACTTCTCTACCTCAGTCATGTCATCAATATCGTAGAACAGCTTGGGCAAATGGTCGGAATACATCAGCACGTACGTAGATTCTTCACGTTCTGACAACATTTGTATAAGATTTTTAATAGCTTTATCAAATTCTTCAAGCTGAGAAATATAGTAAGCAAGACTGCCCTCGAATTCATCATCCGCAATACCGCTTATTTCCATTGTGTATTCATTTTTATCAATGGGAAAATAATTCCCGTGAAGCTGAACTGTAACTCCGAATATAAAATCTTTTCCGTCGGTAGAATCAAGCACTCTTTCAATTTCATCGACAAGTTTCTGGTCGTTTGCCCAAATGCTTCCTTCTCGCTTTTCAATACCAGACATACATTCGTATGGAATAAATGAATTAAACCCAAGATTTTCATACACCTCGTTACGAGAGAAAAATTCCCCTTGGTAATTGTGTATGGCAGTCGCAGTATAACCATCCTTCGTAAAATATCTTACTATGTTGTCAATACTGTTTTCATTAAGATACGTTACGTAGGGATTGTAGCCATTCGGCAAATTATTCAGGCTGATACCTGACAAAAACTCAAACTCACTCTTTACGGTTTGTCCGCCGAATACCGGAACGTTCACCGTACCTGAGCTGTAATTACTCTGTAAACTTCTCAAAAAAGGCAT
>JAZPZG010000082.1:0-15218 GCA_045544575.1 Clostridia bacterium | reverse complement strand
CAGGTGCTCTACCTACTGAGCTAATGAGTCATGTCAAGCACGCCTCACCACGCGTGCCCGATTATCATACATTATTTTGAAGCGCTTGTCAACAGTTTTTTTCTAAAATTGAGATAATCGTTTTCTCACTGCCTCTAAAGCCTCCGCGGGAGAGTCAATTTCCTTAACTGCATTTTCCATGGGACATGCGCCGTCTCCCGCACGGTTGATGATATAAGGAACAATCTTTTCACAGGAATATTTGATATTATACTGCGTAAGAATACTTTTTGCGCCGTCGCTCATAACAGGAGTGTACACCTCTGTAATGCCCATATAAACAAACAGCAATGCGGCAGCCTTCCCCACCACTTTATCGGCAACACTGTATCCCAAAAGCTCAGCTCCCGAGTCTATCAATCCGATAAGCGGCAAAACCCCTCTTTCAGTTTCCTTTAAAACATCATTCCCACGACACATCACGCAAGTGAAATTTCCGTCATTCAAAATGTTTTTTGCAATCTCAACGTCACTCATAAACAGCATTATTCCCTATATAAAAAATTAAATATCTGCAATACTCTTGTGCGCTTTTCTCATTATCAAGCCGTTATCTATAAGATACTTTTCTATTTTTTTCTGTTCAGCCGGACGCTTTATTTTCAAAGTAGTATTACGGATAACGGGCTCTTTTCCGATAATAAAATAACGCATCATTTTATACCGAGGCATATCGGCATTAATAGCCTTTATTGCCGCATCTATTCGTTCTGCAGTCTCTTGGTTTGGTTCTTCTTCGGTAAGAATTTTCGCACACATCTGAATATCACCGTCGGGCGCTTTACAACCCCAGGCAAAAGAATCCCTTACTCCCGGAATCTTATTTATTAAGAATTCATATTCTTCGGGGAAAGCCTTCTTTCCGTTAGTAAAGACAATCATCGACTTTGCACGACCGGTAATCATCACCGCATCATGTTCATCAAACTTCGCAAGGTCTCCCGTCTTAAACCAGCCGTCCTCGGTAAAGCACTCCTCCGTAGCCTCGCTGTTATCATAATAACCGAGCATTACGTTATCTCCTTTTACCAACAGCTCACCCATTCCGTTTTCATCGGGAGAGTCAATGGTCACTGAAACGTTTGCGACAGGATAACCTACAGTTCCCAAAAAGTTTTTTCCGGGCATAGTAGCCGCAACAAGAGGCGACGTCTCGGTAAGACCGTATCCTTGAAGAAACTTGATTCCCAAGTTCTCGTATAATTCTATAACCTTTTTATCAATGGGGGCTGCACCAGATGCCATAACGCGCATTGCAGGAGCAAACTTGGCTCTTACGGGAGTAAGAAGCTTACGTCTTGCATCTATTCCGAATGTTTTCAGCAAACGGCAGATTTTATGGAGTAGTTTTACTTTCTTTTCCTGTCCCGACTTTTTTATACCGTCCTCTATTTGTTTTGCCATAGCTTCAAAAATCGCAGGAACACCTATCATCCACGAGACCTCAAATTCCTTAAGATTCTTTGCGATATGCTTTATTCCCTCACAATAAGCAATACAAACACCGGAATGTATCATGAACATCATTCCCAATGTGTTCTCAAACGTATGATGCAACGGAAGAATGGAAAGAGCACACTCATCCCCAATTACCTCAATAAGTCCCGTAGCAGAGGTTACGTTTGCGGCAATATTTCGGTGACACAGCATAACGCCTTTTGAAGCACTGGTAGTACCTGACGTAAAGAGAAGAATACACGGTTCTTCGCGGTCAATCTTCAATGAAACAAACGAGCGGTCTCCCGAATTTACAAGTATTCTGCCTTCCTTTATCAAAGCATCAAGTGTATACAGACCGTCAAAGCTCTCATCCTCTGTGAACTCATCAAAACAGATAAAATGCTCAAGCGTAGTTTCACGGCCGGAAAGCTCCTTCATGGCAGAAAGATATGACCGACTGAAAAATATTGCTTTTACACCGCTTCTCTCAATAAGATTTACAATTTCAGCAACAGGCAGATGCTTGTCAAGAGGAACGCCCCTTCCTGTTCCGTTGATAATACTGAAATATGCAACACCCCATTCGTAACGATTTTCACCCATTACTGCAATCGAGGCTCCCTTTAAACCCATTTTTATCAATGAGGTACCCAGAGCATCAACGTCAATTTTCAGGTCTTTATAGCTTTTTGTAACAATTTTCCCCTTTACTTTGTACTTAAACGCAACCTTATCCCCAAAGCGCTCGGATGCACCGTCTACAAGTTCCTTAACGTCGCAAACAGGTCTCAGCTCACAGCTTCCCAAACCGCTGATAACTCTCCTTCCGTCGCAATCAGATACCTTATATCCTCTTTTACTCATAAACTCCCGTCCCCTGCATAAATGTCCTATACAGGGTGTCCTTTCTAAAAATTAACAATTAATTCATAACATAGAAAAAACACAAGTGTCAATAACGCAAGAAGCAATTTATCAGTACAATTTACACAAAATGTCAAGCAATTATTTTTCTGTAAGACACCCGTTTTTAATATCAACAAGGCCGTTTTCATTCTTGCAATTGTATGCTTTTCCCTCCGAAGAGACGGTTACCATTCCGCCGGATATTACGATAGAATTCTCCGCTTGCAAGGCATCATCCCCGGCAGTTACAAATATATTGCCGCCCTCAATAAGTATTATTCCCTTTGCGACATCATCGGTTTCATCAGACTTAATACCGTCTTTACCGGCATTTATATTAATATTTCCGGTGTTTATCAGAACGCTGTCTTTTCCCTTTACACCGTTATTTACCGCGGTAACTTCTATCTCTCCGCTTACAAGCTTCAGATCGTTTTCGCAACCGATGCCGTTATTAAAATTACCGTTTATGATAAGCTTTCCGTACCCGTTCACAGAAAGATCATCCTCGCTGAAAATACAAGCATTTATCTTCTTTTGAACACTTTCCGTATTGTAATCGGTGCCGTCGCTGAACGTATTTACACTGTCCTTTGCCAACGTAATTACGACTTTGTCAGCAGACTCTATATAAACAGGTGCTGAATCCTTACAAGAGACAGTGACCCCGTCAAACACTAATCTCACCTTTTCGGTCTTATCCACGGAAACAACAATTCTGCCGTTCGTCAGTTTTCCGCGAAAAATGTAAACACCGCCCTTATTTACAACAATCAAATCGTCTTTCGAATAAACACCGTCGCCTTTTACCGTACTTTCTCCGTCACCAAGTGTGATGACCGACGCGCTTAACTCATCATATGCGACTTCGGTGTCAAATCCCGAAAATTTTTCAGAAGCTTGAATATTGTTTTGAGTTCCCGTTTCCGAGTTTAAGCCTTCATTGTCCGAATTTTTGTCATTCTGTTCACATGATGTTACGCAAAGAGAAAATATTATCGTGATAATAAGTAACAAAAGTTTTTTCGTTCTGCTGACCGTATGCATAAAGACAACCTCATTTCTGCAGTTTCGTGTACAAGATTAATCGCTGACAGTAATTTGTAATTTATCACACAAACCTTAAAAAAAGTAAAAACAGCGTGAATTAACACCTTAATTTACAACGTTTCTCGGATTTCCCGCAAAATAACATTTTATATTTTCAATTATCTCTCTCAGACATCTTTCCCGCGCTTCAAAAGCACCCCACGCCATGTGCGGGGTAAGACATACGTTAGGCAAGTGCTTGATTTCCTGATAAGGATGCTCGTGCGGCATGGGCTCTGCTGAATACACGTCACAGCCCAGCGCTCCTATTCTATCCTCTTTTATCGCCTTTGAAACAGCGGCTTCATCAAAGACTGCACCACGTGCTTCGTTTACCAAAATAACGTCCTTTTTCATCAAGCTCAGCTGATGCTCCCCTATAAGACCTTTTGTTTCATTCGTAAGAGGAGTATGCACGGTAATAATATCCGCTTCACGGCAAAGTTCTTCAATAGAAACGCATTGATAGCGGCTGTCAGCCTTTCTTTTACACACCAAAACTCTGCAACCGAAGGCTGATGCTATCTCTGCCACGCGGCTGCCTATATTTCCGCAACCCACAACACCCCAGGTTTTCCCGGCAATTTCATGGTACACAGGTGTGAGCTTATTCTGAACACCGCTCTTCGTATATTCACCGCTTACTACGCTTTCTCTGAATGCACCTATATGCGTAGCAAGCTCAAGTACCGTAGCAAGGGTCACCTGTGCCACGCTGTTTGTGGAATAGCCTGCAACGTTACACACGGTAATGCCCTTCTGTTTGCAATACTCAATATCAATGTTATCAAAGCCCGTCGCCGCAACACATACTAGCTTTGTAATCTCATTACCTTTCAAATTCTCTTGATTTATCTTCACTTTATTAAGAATAATAACTTCGCTGTCCTTTATTCTTGCAGAGACTTCTTCAGGCGAAGTATTGTTGTAAACAATGACCTCCCCGAGTTCATTCAAACCCGCAAGCGACAAATCCTTGCCCAATGTATCTGCATCCAATACTGTTATTTTCATCTTTTCTCTCCTGTCTTTTTTTCTGTAAAGCTTTTCTTCAAATTTTTTACCAGTATAAACAAAACCGTTCCGTTCGTAGGTTTTCCCTCTGTAAATAATTCCTTGCTTAAGCACTGCACCTTCTGCAAGCTCTCTTCATTTTTCAGGAATCTTTTATATGCCTTATCGACTGCAGAGCGTACACACTTTTCAACCGCCATTTCTGACGTAGCTTCCATTTCGTGCGCTATGGCAAAATAAAGTGCAGAAAGACAACCTAAATAATCTTCATTATAAACAGACATAACCATCGCCTCTGCCAAATAAGCACTTCCCATAAGCGAATAATCAAATCCGGTCTCCACCAGTAAGTTTTCTGCCATACTTTTAAGCAAACGCCTGTCCTTTTCCCACTGTGATATGAAAGCGTCATCGCAAAGTGTACACAATCTCGTACAAGTTACAAAATGGTCTGCATCCTTCATCACAACGGAATCGGCAGCCTCAATGCTTTTTTCAGAAAGCGTATCGAGAGAATTTTCAACAAGCACAAAAATCCTTGTATGCGAAAGTACGTCCTCTGTAATTTCTTGCTTGATTTCCTGCAACGTGTCAGCATCTGATGATATAAACAATGCCGAAATACGACTGCTTTTAACTTTTGCCGCAATGTCTTTGGCGACAAGCTCCGCCTCCGAGTTTTTTTCAAATACAATCTCTATTGCGGAAGAATACTTTTTAAAGCTTGAAATCAGGGCTGTTCTTAATACCTTGTCCTTTGATACAATCCCTACTCTTATTTTGTCGCACTTGCCTTTCAATCCGAGCCTCCCTGTCTAAACAATCGCTGTTTCAATTCACTTTTAATTTTTTTACTCTCCACTCCTGTCATCAGCTTAACAATCATTAAAATACTACGCTTGGTCTCAGGCGATATCTGGCGCATACTGTCAAGCAATCGACGTCTGTTCGCATTTAGCTCCGTTAACGTTTTCGACTCTGTGGAAGATAAAAACACGTATAACGAATTAACTATCTGACTGAGCTGTTCAGGAGTACTTTCTTCCAGCCAACGATCCAACGTATCCTTCATGATAAGGCTTCCCTCAGAAAGAGTTTCTGCTTCCGTAAACTTGCAGCCTTTTACCTGCCAAGAAAATGGGTCGTGCTGATATAATCCCTTTGCATTGCTTTTTACCACTCTCATCGGCACGGGATTTTTTAGTAAAAGCCCAACCACACTTGTCTCAGGCACAGTTCTTATTATTCTGCTTTTTATTTCCTGAAAGTCAGGGCTCTCCACCATATCATCAGAAAAACCGGGAGCATCGTTGCAGTAAATACATTTTATCTTGTCTTTTACTTCCGGCGTACAAAACGTTCCTCCGAATACGGCAAGATTTCCGCCCTTGCTGTGTCCTCCTATATATATCTTTGAGGCGTACGGACTTCTCCCCGCCACTTCAATGTATTTCAAGGCCTCTACCTGTGACGGTACAATGCTCATGAAACTCATATTAAAATCTTCTTTCCAGCCCACCAGTGAATCGTCTGTTCCGCGAAAAGTAATAAAGATTCCTTGTTCTTGCGGGAGAATAAAGGTAAGGCCTGCAAATTGTTTTTCCTTCCCGATATCAACCTTTTCAGAAAAATAGGTAAGCTTCACCTGCTCATACCGTTTTGCAGTCATCATGGCTTCCAATGCATCATAAATGGTATCGGGAACAATAAGCCCCATAGAAGGCGGATATCCGTTATTTTGCTTGAAATACAAATCTGCGGCAACACTCAGAGGGATGCCCTCGTCCGGAATATTTGATACTATCCCGCTGAAGTCAATATGCGAAATAACGGAAAAAAGAAGACAGTCAAGATCATTTAAAGGATAATGTTCAAGACTGATGTCTCCGCGCCAATCCAAATAATCCAGAATATTCGGCATATCGCAGCCCTCCGCTCCCGATTCTTCTTAACAAACAGCCGCCTAACTTCCCATACAGGCAGAAAGGCGGCAACAAAAAGTCAAAACTCAATTATTAAATTTCTGCAAATGCAGCCGCAGATAACTCATCTGCCATATCTGTCTTCTCCCAAGGCAAATCAACGTCTGTTCTTCCGAAATGTCCGTACGCCGCAGTTTGTGCAAAAATAGGACTTCTCAAATTAAACTTCTCAATAATGCCTTTAGGTGACATATCAAACCTTTCTGCAACGAGCGCCTCTATCTTCTCGGAAGGAAGTTTCTCCGTTCCGAAAGTATCAACTCTCAGCGACACAGGATGCGGAACACCTATTGCATAGGCAAGCTGTACCTCGCATTTATCGGCAAGCTTTGCTGCTACGATATTCTTAGCGATGTATCGTGCCATATATGCCGCACTTCTGTCAACCTTGGTAGGATCCTTTCCTGAAAAAGCTCCGCCGCCGTGACGTCCCATGCCACCGTACGTATCTACAATAATCTTTCTTCCCGTAAGACCTGAGTCTCCGTAAGGTCCACCGATTACAAAACGGCCTGTGGGATTAATGTAAATGTCGGTATCACTGTCCATCATTCCAAACGGAATTACCTCTTTTATTACGTATTTTTCAATGTCAGCTCTGAGCTGCTCCGTACTGACGTCAGGAGAATGTTGCGTAGATACTACTACAGCATCGACTCGTACTGCCTCCCCTGCTTCATTGTACTCCACGGTAACCTGACTCTTTCCGTCCGGTCTTAAATAAGGCAAAATACCGTTCTTTCTAACTTCCGCAAGTCTTCTGCAAAGCTTGTGGGCAAGAGATATAGGAAGAGGCAAATACTCTCCCGTATCCGCAGTTTCATTCGATGCATAACCAAACATCATGCCCTGATCTCCCGCACCGTCAACGTCTACGCCCATAGCAATATCGGGAGACTGTGCGTGCAAACAGTTAAGAACAGAACAGGTTTCAGCATCAAAGCCCATATCAGAGCTTGTATAGCCTATACGTTTTATTGTTTCCCTTGCAACAGCAGCGTAATCAACGACAGCCGTAGTCGTTACCTCTCCCATGATCAAAACCTGACCCGTAGCAACAGTTACCTCACACGCAACACGAGCCTGCTTGTCCTGTGCAAGAATAGCGTCCAAAATACTGTCGGAAATCTGGTCACAAATTTTATCGGGATGTCCCTCTGTAACAGACTCTGAAGTAAATACTCTCTTACTCATATAAAACTCCTTCTGTTAATCGTATAAACTCTGAAAATAAAACTAATTTTGTATAAATTATCACTTACACGGTGAATTCTATCACATCAAACACGGAATATCAATAGTCAATGACTTTATTGCCAAAAAGCAAAAATCTATGTAAACTATCCCATGTTCCAAACCATAAAATACTCGAAAAAGCGATTTGTAACGAGCTGATCAAAAAGCACGAATACACCTGCAATCGCAACGTATGCAGAAAACCATACCAAGCTGTGTTTTTTGAAAAAGTCAAGCATAAACTTTATGGCAAAATATCCCGACAGGCCTGCCGCTATCATCCCGAGAAGTACAACCGGAAAGTCAACGGACGCAGGAGCTTCTATTATGTCCTTTACGCCGAGAACAGACGATCCCAAAATAATAGGTATTGACATCATGAAAGAAAAATCCAAAGCAGCCTCTTTTTTTAAGCCCATTATCATACCTGCTGCAAGAGTGCTTCCCGATCTTGAAATACCTGGCATTACAGCGATTCCCTGAGCGATACCGATGGATGTTGCATCAATAATCTTTATGTCCTCGCCGTCCTTGATTCTTTTTCCTGTCTTTTCAGCAATCAAAAGAACTGCGGCAGTAACCAGAAACGCAAGTCCCAAAAAACCTCCGCTTTGCGAAATTTTCTCAATATAATCATCCAAGAAAACACCTACAAGTGCAGCAGGAATCGTTGCAATAATCAGCAAGTAAGTATAGGTCTGAAAAGGCTTCTTTATCAATGCGAAGATTTTCTCTCTGAACACAACACAAACAGCAGCCAAAGTCGCAAAATGCAGTGCAATATCAAAAGTAAGACCAAACATCTCCGCATCCATGCCGAAAAGATGTTTAAATAAAATCAAATGACCCGAACTGCTCACCGGCAGAAACTCGGTAAGGCCCTGAACCAATCCGAGAATCAGCGCATATAAATATTTCATGCTCCAAACTCCTCTGATACGTTTTTCTTTTCTTCGACATTTTCGGCATATACCAAAATGGGTTGTTTTTTATCCGTAATCGTTTCAGCAGTAACGATACACTTTACAACGTTCTCTTCTGAAGGCACTGTAAACATAACGTCAGACATAGCTTCCTCTACAATTGCACGTAAGCCTCTTGCGCCGGTCTTTCTCTCCATCGCAAGCTTTGCAATCGCTTCAACTGCGCCCTGCTCGAATTCAAGTTCAACATTATCATAAGACAAAAGCTTCTGATACTGCTTAACAAGGGCATTTTTAGGCTTTGTAAGAATGTTTACAAGGGCATCAACGTCCAATGCACTAAGTGTTACAAGAGTAGGAACACGACCTATAAACTCCGGAATAAGTCCGAATTTTAACAAATCCTGCGGTTCCACTTTTGCAAGCAGAGCATTGGTATCAAGTGAATCCTCCTCAATAAGCTTACCCGAAAATCCGATAGTACTCTTACCAAGTCTGTTTTCAATAATTCTCGGCAAACCGTCAAAAGCTCCTGAACATATAAAGAGGATGTTTGTAGTATCAATCTGTAGATATTCCTGATGTGGATGCTTTCTGCCACCCTGAGGCGGAACAGAAGCCACAGTGCCCTCCAATATTTTCAGTAAAGCTTGCTGTACACCTTCGCCGCTTACATCACGCGTAATAGAAGGATTGTCTCCTCTTCTGGAAATCTTATCAATTTCGTCCACGAAGATGATGCCTTTTTCAGCCAGTTTAATGTCGTCATCAGCCGCTTGAATCAGCCTGAGAAGAATATTCTCAACGTCCTCGCCTACGTAGCCGGCTTCCGTGAGAGAAGTAGCATCTGCAATTGCAAAAGGAACGTTTAAAATTTTTGCAAGCGTTTGTGCAAGATAAGTTTTTCCGACACCCGTAGGTCCAATCAGCAGTACGTTGCTCTTTGCAAGCTCGGCATCGTCAAAAGGCCTTGTCTTTGCATTCTCAACAGGCTGAGCCTTCTGCTTTTTGGAGTTTTTGGGTTCATCCTTTTGAGCACTGTTTTCATTGATTCTTTTATAGTGATTATAAACCGCCACTGCCAGAGCCTTTTTGGCTGCATCCTGACCTACGACATACTCATCAAGCTTGCGCTTAATCTCAGCAGGCTTTAACAGATTCAAAGAGCCGTCGTGCTCGTTTTTATGAGGATTGCCTATGACGTCCTCGTCATCAAGGTCATCGTAAAGAAGATCCCAGCAAAGCTCAACACACTCGTCGCAAATACATACGCCCGGGCCCGCAATGAGCTTCTTTACCATGTTTTCTTTTTTTCCGCAAAATGAACAGCGAACCTGTCCTTTATCACTCATATAAACAGTTCTTAATTCTTACCCGTTCCCCAACCGCAGTAAGAATTTCTCCTTTCGATAAAATACTCAAAAATGCACAAAAGCGGGGATTTTATGCCCTGTGCGTTACAACGTGGTCAACCAAACCGTACTCGCACGCCTGTTGTGCCGTCATATAAAAATCACGATCCGTATCGCGTGCAATAACATCATAAGGCTTTCCTGTGTTCTCGCTTAGTATCTCATTCAAAGTCTTCTTTATGCTTAAAATATGGTCTGTCGCAATGAGAATATCAGTTGCCTGACCCCTTGTTCCACCGAGAGGCTGATGAATCATAATCTCACTGTTGGGCAAAGCCAGTCTCTTTCCTTTTGTTCCGGAAGAAAGTAAGAAAGCGCCCATGCTTGCCGCACGACCTATGCAAATGGTCGACACATCACATTTGATAAACTTCATGGTGTCGTAGATAGCAAGTCCTGCAGAAACACTTCCTCCGGGACTGTTTATATAAAGCTGAATATCCTTGCTTGGATTGTCATTTTCAAGATAAAGAAGCTGTGCCACGACAAGACTTGCAGTAGTGTCATTAACCTCATCGCTGAGCACAATAATTCTGTCATTCAAAAGGCGTGAGAAAATATCGTACGAACGCTCACCGCCACCGCTTGTCTGTTCAACAACATACGGAACCAATGCCATAATTTTTTCCTCCTTTTATAATTCCGATACAAAAGCACATTGCTCGGAAAATTAAGCAAATGCGGTATCACCGTCTGAAAGTGTCTTTGTAAACAATCCAAATACGAATAATACCGCAAAAAAACTACAATATCGATTTAATAAAGATGCTGTGCCGAATCATCAGTCAACAAAAACCGCGCTGTCAACAAGAAGCTTAGCAGCAAGCTCTACAGCAAGATCTTCGCCGATGTACTGACGGTCAACATCATTAATCTGCTTTGCAAAGTCCTCAGGTGCAGCACCGTACTGAGCAGCCATTTCACTAATCTTTTCATCGATCTGCTCATCAGTAGCCTTAATATTCTCTGCCTTTGCAACAGCCTCAAGAACAAGAACAGCTTTTACGTTCTTCTCGCACTCGGGGCGAAGCTGCTCACGCATGGTATCAAGAGAAGTACCGGTCATTTCAAGATACTTATCGAAAGGAATACCATTCTGGGCAAGCATCTGCTCATAGCGTCTTACCTGACTGTCAATACGACGTTCAATCATGCAAGCGGGAACATCCATCTCTGCATTTTCAACAGCCTTCTCAACAGCTTCGTTCTCTGTAGTAATCTTAGCATTCTTTTCTCTGTTCTCAGCCATTTTTGCACGAAGATCAGCCTTATATTCATCAAGAGTCTCAAAATTACTCTTTTCGGCTGCAAAGTCGTCATTAATCTCAGGATATTCCTTAGTCTTTACGGCGTGAACCTTAACCTCGAATACAACAGGCTTTCCTGCAAGGTCTGCAGCGTGATACTCTTCGGGGAAAGTTACGTTAACCTTTACCTCATCACCTGCGGCAGCGCCTACAAGCTGATCCTCAAAGCCGGGAATAAACTGACCTGAACCAAGCTCCAAAGAATAATTCTCTGCCGTGCCGCCCTCAAAAGCAACTCCGTCGAGATATCCTGCATAGTCAATATCAACAGTATCACCGAGCTGAGCAGGTCTGTCTTCTACGGTTACCATTCTGTAATCCTCGGAAGCAAGTCTCTTAAGCTCTGCCTCAACGTCCTCATCGGAAACAGCAGTATCTATCTTCTTAAGCTCAAGTCCCTTGTACTGACCGAGAACAACCTCAGGCTTAACGTATACTTCAGCAGTAAAAGTAAGCTTTGAATTTCCCTCAACCTCAGTAATATCAAACTTAGGCTCGTCAACAGGCTCGAGACCAAGCTCCTTAACAGCCGCATCGTACTCAGCGGGAAGAACATAATAAAATGCATCATCATAAAGAACACCGATACCGTAAATCTGCTCTATCATCTTTCTGGGAGCCTTACCGTCACGGAAGCCTTTTACCTTAAATCTCTTTTTATTGCGCTCAAAAGAACGCTGAAGGCCTGCTTCAAATGCCTCAGGGGCAACCTCAACAGTAACCTTTACTAAATTCTTATCTACTACCTCAAACTTTGCACTCACAGCAAAACCTCCTATATAACAGACAAAGCCGCATATAAAGCAAGTAATATGCAACTATATTTACATAAAACAGAAAAAAAGCCTGCAAAAAGAGCAGGCCTTTACACTAACGTTACTAAACAAATCAAAGACCGTATCTCTTTTTAAACTTATCTACACGTCCGCCGGCATCAACCAGTTTCTGCTTGCCTGTATAAAAAGGATGGCACTTAGAACAAATTTCAACATTGAGAGCTCCCTTTGTTGATAATGTAGTAAAAGTTTCGCCACAAGCACACTTTGCTGTAACCTCCTCAAACTTCGGGTGGATTCCTTCTTTCATTCCTGTCACCTTCCTCTAATACAAATTCTAGCTGTTTTTTCGAACAGCGGTTTTCATTATACACCATTTATTACGAATAAGCAATAGGTAATTTTATTTTTTAGGGCAGTATTTTTTAAATTTTTCCAAAAAAACACCTGTTTTATGTATAAATTGCATAGACAAGCCTGCCAATTTTATGATTTTGGCAGTTCCGTTTTCAAATTCGATATAAACGATTCATTAGTCTTACTCTTTGCAAGCTTATCTATTATCATATCTGTAGCATCGGCAGCTCCGATATTGGAAATGGCTTTTCTGAGACTGTAAATCGCATTAAGCTCCGCATCCGTAAGAAGCAGTTCTTCCTTTCGCGTTCCGGACTTTGAAATATCGATTGCAGGAAAAATTCTTTTTTCAGAGAGCTTTCGGTCAAGATGAAGCTCCATATTTCCCGTTCCCTTAAATTCTTCAAAAATAACGTCATCAAGCCTGCTGCCCGTATCAACCAATGCAGTAGCAACGATTGTAAGACTTCCTCCTCCGCGGATATTCCTTGCCGCACCAAAAAACTTTTTCGGCTTATGAAGAGCACCGGGGTCAAGGCCTCCCGAAAGCGACCTTCCCGTAGGCGGTATCGTAAGATTGTAAGCCCTTGCAAGTCTTGTCAAGCTGTCCATAAGAATAACCACGTCTCTTCCCTGCTCTACAAGTCTTTGAGCCCTTTCCAATACAAGTTCAGAAACTTTTATATGTCTTTCGGGTAGTTCATCAAACGTAGATGAAACAACCGTTCCTTTCACTGACTCGCGCATATCCGTAACCTCCTCGGGGCGCTCGTCTATGAGAAGAACAATCAACTCTACCTCAGGATAATTCTCAGATATACTGTTCGCTATTTTTTTCAAAAGCACTGTCTTTCCCGCTTTCGGCGGCGAAACGATAAGACCTCTTTGTCCTTTTCCTATCGGGGCAAACATATCTATAATCCTGGTAGACAGTTCGGTCGGATCTTTTTCCAAAACAAGCTTACTGTCCGGATAAACAGGTATAAGCTGTTCAAAAACAACTCTTTTTCCGAGCTGATCAAGGGGCTTGTCGTTTATTTCATTAATATATATAAGTGCCTGAGATACGCTTTGGTCCTTTTGAAGCTTTGTCTTTCCTTTAATACAATCACCGTTTCTCAAAGAAAAGCGTTTTATCATCAGCGGTGGGACGTATACGTCTTTCGGTCCGTTGCAAAAATTCTCCGCGCGCAGAAATCCGTAGCCGTCTGCCATAATTTCAAGTATACCCACAACATCTCCGGCCGACTTGAACTCTCCGCGCTTCGTAGCGGAAGCATCAGCCTCCGTGCTGTCAGAAAGTTCTTCAGTCGCTGCAACAGACTCGGCAACAGCTTCTTTATTCGCAACGTTTGCATCGGAATCCCCTGATACAGTTTGCGTACTTTCAGCAGTCTCCTTTTCTGTAGTTTGAAGTTCTTTTTCCTGCTTTTCTTTTACTGAATCGGTCTTTCGTGAAGCTCGCCTTTTTTGCTGCGATTTATTTTCACGTTCCGCAATAACTTTTTTCTCATCGGTCTCTGCGTCAAAGCTTTTTTTCTTTAAAGATACCTCGTCAGGAACCTTTTGCGCAACATTCGTCTTCTTCTCGTCTGAATTTTTACCGGACGTTTTTTTCTCATCAGTGCGCTTTTCTTTTTTATCCTTCGGTTCGGGAGTTTTTTCAGTAGCCGCCGACTCTTCCTCGTTCTTTTTGGGCCTTCCGCGTTTTTTCACCGCAGAACCTTTTGAAGGTTTATATTTTTCAGGATTGATTTCCGGCTGTCCGTCAGCCGCAGCAGAAATAATGTCTATCAACGCCTGCTTGCTCTCGTTTCCCTTTAAAGAAAGACCCATCATTCCGGCAATCACCGATAAATCCTGTTTCGTTCTCTTTTTTAAATCCTCAGTCTTCACAAATACACCACCTGTTAAACTCGTTAAATACACCGATAATCACACAGCTTCCGCGCATACACAAAATCACACCTCGAGCCTAAAAGCCGCATACCGTATATATTATAAATATGTGCTGAAATCTTGTTGATACAAAAAAATAAAAATTTCAAGAATATATATCATTCGATATCTCATAAAAAATGAAAATAGAAGTTCTATGCCCCTACAATATCATAAACCTTTTACCCTGTCAACAACACTTTTGTCATAATGAACAGACTCCGAACAAATAATTTTACAACACTCATTTTCCCTCTGAATCATGTAAATTATATAAATTTTACAGGCCTTGTTGTTGACAAAAGCTTTAAATTGTGGTAGTTTAAGTGAGTGAGTCAAAAGCTCACACCGGATTCAGCAATACGCTCCGGCTCGGCATCCCGGCCGTGTAAAAATACGGGCAATATAAAAGCGGATATGGCGGAATTGGCAGACGCGCTAGTTTCAGGTACTAGTGAAGGTTCCTTCATGCAGGTTCAAGTCCTGTTATCCGCACCATCAAAAAAGCACCTACCGTTGGGTAGGTGTTTTTTTGATAATTTTGAGTCAAAAACAGGACTTGCAGCTCAGGCTTCGAATTATGTTTTTTTGAAGAAGGCTGAGCTTGGAGTCGTCTGTTATCCGCACCAACGACCCAAGGATCAACCTTTAGTGTTGCTTCGTGGGTCGTTTATTTTGGTTCAAAAACAGGACTTGCAGCTCAGGCTTCGAATTATGTTTTTTTGAAGAAGGCTGAGCTTGGAGTCGTCTGTTATCCGCACCAACGACCCAAGGATCAACCTTTAGTGTTGCTTCGTGG
>JAZPZG010000081.1:0-67175 GCA_045544575.1 Clostridia bacterium | reverse complement strand
AAGCTCCCGCCGCAATTCCCGCAGCAAGAGCCGTAACCAAATACAAATAATTCGTTTCGTTTACTATAATATGCCTTGTAAAGTGTAATTTGATTTTAGCTTTTATTCCGATATTCCTCTCAATTTCCTCCATAAAGCAATCTCTCCCCTCCACACATCCTAACGTATGATTGTCCACACATTATTTTATGCAGAAGGAATAAGGCATATGTTAAAAACATCACAATATCTCAAGCAGCTTGTCAAGGAAAGCTTCTTCTCCCCAAGTATTGATTTTGAAGAACATTGCTTGGCTTCCGCCGGAAGAAGCAGCAGAAATGTATATCGGTCCTTCACCGTTTTGAAACAGTGTTACGTTGAGACTGACTCGGTTTGAGCCAAAATAGCTATATCTTTCAAAAACACGTACACTGCATCTTGCATCACCGCTTTTAAAATCACTACGTTCCTCCAATGATGCAGACAAACTCCCCTTCAGTATTCCGTCTTCTATTTTATTAAGAAGTTTGTCGAAGCTGCCATTCAATGTTTTTTCGAGTTTTGCCATAAAACCACTGCTTTCATTTGCTGTCTTAAAATTTTCACGACTGAGTAAATACTCAGCGCATACGGACTACGCGCGTGCCGCCAATAATATTCCTATCATGGTCTTACTGTCTTCTATCTCGCCGTTAGATACCATTTCAAGAGCTTTTTCAAAAGGAAGCTTCACAATATGCAAAAACTCTCCCTCATCACGGTGAGGATTATGCTGAGTAAGACCCCTTGCAAGGTAAATGTTTATAACCTCGTTACAGTATCCGGGCGTAGGGTAATACGAGGAAAGATGCGTTATACTCTCTGCAACAAGACCTGTTTCTTCCGTAAGCTCTCTTCTTGCACATTCAAAAGGGTCTTCACCCTTTTCAAGCTTTCCCGCAGGAGTTTCCAAGAGGACCTTTCCCGTAGCTATGCGGAACTGCTTTACCATGTATATATTTCCGTCATCATCTATAGGAACAATCGTTGCTCCGCCCCTGTGCTCTATAATTTCACGGGGTGCATGCGACCCATCCGGAAGCTCAACCTCTAATTTTTTCGCAGTAAAAACTTTTCCCTCAAAAACAGTCTTTGATGAAAGTGTCTTTTCATAAAGCTCGCCGTTATAAACCGTATCACATACAGTATTGTCCATAACACCCAAAATCCTTTCAAATACGGAAATATGTAAATTTTTAAGCTACTGTCACGGGAGAACCGTCCGCAACAGGTGCAGAGCCTTCCTTTATCATGGAAGTATATTTTACCGCAAGCTCATCGCATCGGTTGTTGTACTCATTGTCAGCGTGACCTTTGACCTTTATCCAGTTAACCTTGTGTATGCCGCAAAGACGGTAAAGCTCCTGCAAAAGATCTACGTTTTTAAGTTCTCCGCCCTTCTTTTTCCAGCCGTTCTTCGCCCAGCCGTATATCCAACCGAGGGTAAAAGAATTTACCACGTATGCACTGTCGGAATAAAGATTTACCTCACAAGGCTCTTTAAGCATGCGAAGTGCCGCAATAGGGCCCATAAGCTCCATGCGGTTGTTCGTGGTAACAGCCTCGCCGCCGTAAATTTCTTTTTTTGCCTCACCAAACATCAGGACAGCGCCGTAGCCTCCTGCTCCGGGATTTCCGGAACATGCACCGTCAGTGTAGACAGTCACCTGCTTCAAACGTATCCCTCTTTCTTAACAGCCTTTTGAGCACATGCTTCCATTGCGGAAATAATGCTTTTTCGGAAACCTTCACGCTCAAGTGCCGCAACAGCCTCAATAGTAGTGCCCGCAGGCGAACAAACCTCGTCCTTTAAAACACCGGGGTGCTTTTCCTTTTCGATAAGATACTTTGCGGTTCCAAGCATCGCCTGCTCTGCCATAAACAGTGCGTCTTTTCTCGAAAAGCCTGCTCTGACTCCTGCATCTGCCATCGCATCTATCATCATGCAGAAATATGCGGGACTGCTGGACGTAACTGCTATCATCTCATCAATCATTTTCTCAGAGGAAACCTCTACGGTCTTACCAAACGCCTCAAAAAGTGCTTTTATCGAAGCCTTTTTATCATTCTCGGCATCGCTGAAATTATAAAAATACAGACCGCTTATGCCTTCACCCACAAAGGCAGGTAAATTGGGTATGCTTCGTACAATTACGGCTTGCTCACCCAGAACCGACAAATATTCCTTTACGGTCACTCCTGCGGCTATGGAAACAACAATTTTATTTTTAAGCACTTGAGAAAGCTCTGTTATTACGGAGTTTACAATTGCAGGCTTAACCGCAATAAAAACAACGTCCGCAGCTTCTGCGGCTTCTTTTGCAGAGCTTACGGCATTAACACCCAGACTCTCACTGTACGAAGCGCATCTTACAGAATCCTTGTCATAAATAAACATATCCTCTGCCTGCGTAGCTTTGCAGCCTACTATGGCGTTTATCATCGCACCGCCCATATTTCCCGCACCGATAAATGCAATTTTCATAAATACGGTCGCGCCGCTCTCCGTAGCTTACAAGCAACCGCGGCGCTCCTCCTTCTCAATATTCTGTTATCAATTTATCACACACTTGTTTTCCTGTCAATTACTCTTTGTACTCACACTTGCCTCTAATCTTCCGTCACTCATTATGAGTTCAAAATCCGTCAACTGCTCAAAATCCTTCACGGACGTAAGTGTCTTGCCGTCCTTTCCCACTGCAATGGAATAACCTCTTGATAAAACGGATTTCGGACCTAACGCCTCCAGCTTTTCCGAAATAATATTAAGGTTTAAGCGCCTTTTATCAAGATTATGTGCAAACTGTGTTTTAAGTCGTTCGGACAGACTGTCTGATATTGCCCGCTTTTTTAGAATAATATTTTCAGCATTAAACGATCGCACTTTCTTTTCAAGGTCTTGAAGACGGACTCTCTTTACTGCCGTAAAACCGGATGCAGACATATCAATTCGCATTGCCGTCCTTTCAAGCGCAGCTCGTTTAACCAAAATTTCAAGTCCCGGAGCCGCAAGAAGTCTTATTTTAAGATCCGAAAGCGTTGCCTTAAGAAGTGACTTTTCCGGAATTACAAGTTCTGCTGCAGCAGACGGTGTCGGAGCTCGCAGATCCGCAACAAAATCAGCTATGGTGTAGTCGGTCTCATGACCTACCGCAGATACTACGGGAACGGGACATTCAAAAATCGCTCTTGCAACACATTCCTCATTAAAAGGCCAGAGATCTTCTATTGAACCGCCGCCTCTTGCAACAATTATAACGTCACACTTTCCCGAAACTCCCGCTTTTTTTATAGCATCTGCAATAATCGGCGCTGCTTCTCTTCCTTGAACAGGCACCTCATAAAGCAACAACGGTATTTCCGCAAAGCGTCTTCCCGCAACGTTTCTTATATCCTGTATAACTGCTCCGGTCGCTGAGGTTACAACTCCTACACATTCGGGAAGCAAAGGCAGCGGTCGTTTTCTTTCGGTATCAAAAAGACCTTCCGAAGCAAGCCTCTCTTTAAGTTTTTCAAATGCCGCATACAGAGCACCCGGTCCGTCAGGCTCTATTCTATCGACATAAAACTGATACTGTCCGCCCTGTTCAAAAACGTCCACGCTTCCGAAAGCAAGAACCTTCATGCCTTCCTCAAGCCTAAAGCGCATGAGTATGCTTCGACTTCTGAACATTACGCTCTTTATTATACCCCTGTCATCCTTCAGAGAAAAATACACGTGCCCCGATGAATGGTACTTTAAATTAGAAACTTCACCCTGCACCCATATTCCCGAAAGCATATCATCACCGGAAATCAATTCTTTAATGTAGCGATTGAGTTCTCCTACGGTAACAGTCTTTTTAGAAAGAATTCCCATACTGCCCTCCTGAGTTTTTCAAGCCTTCGGCTTTACAAAAAGGGCGGCACCATCGTTGCCGATAACACCGCCGATTAATCAATCAAATCCGAGTCACGCCCGTCATTCTGCACTCTCCGCAGAAGAGTAAACGCCGCCTAACACGCCGTTAATATAAGTACCTGACTTCTCAGAGCCGTACTTTTTGGAAATTTCGATAGCCTCGTTTATCGCAACAACGGCAGGAACGTCCTCACGGAAAAGAATTTCATATATTGCCACACGCAACACGGCAAGGTCAATTCTGTTTATTCTGTCAAAAGCCCATTCATGACTGTTCTCAGCAATATACGCATCGATTTCACCAAGCTTGGAAATCGTACCTAAAACAACCTCTTTAAAGTAGCTTTCGTATTCCTCTTCGCAGAGTATGTCGTATCCGCCTTCTTCGCCCTCTGAAATACTTTCCGCAAGCCTCTCAATCATTTTATCGGCCTCAAAAGATTCAGCGCCGCAACAGTCTGCATCTGCATTGCTTCTGGCACACAAAAAATCATACTGAAACAAGCATTTCACCGCAATATCTCTTAATTCACGTCTTCCCACGATATTTCCGTCCTTCCTGTTATCTCACCGATGATAATAATATCACTTTTTCTTATCTTTTGCAAGCGCAACGGCAAGCACCTCATCAATCTTGCTTACCTCGATAATCTCCATACCGTTTCTTACCGCCTCGGGAAGCTCAGTAACGTCAGCATGATTCTCTGCGGGAACAACGATGGTTGAAATCCCCTCCTTGAGTGCCGCAAGCGACTTCTCCTTAAGTCCTCCGATTGCAAGTACGTCTCCGCGCAGAGTCACTTCTCCCGTCATTGCCACGCATTGCTTAACGGGAATACCTGTAAGTGCAGAGACAATCGCCGTAGTCATTGTGACACCTGCAGAAGGTCCGTCCTTCGGGGTTGCTCCTTCAGGCACGTGTATATGAATGTCCTTGTTCTTATAGAAATCAGTCGGAAGCTCCAGCTCACCTGCGCGTGACCTGATATAACTGAGCGCAGCATGCGCAGACTCTTTCATCACGTCACCGATAAGACCCGTTATTTCAACCTTACCCGTGCCGTCAAGTACGTTTACCTCGACCTGCAACAGTACGCCGCCAACGGCAGTCCATGCCATTCCGTTTACACTTCCTACCTCATAGCAGTCTTTGCCCGTAATGAATCTGTGAATTGCCTTCCCCGCACCGAGCATCTCGGCAACACGGGCCTCATTAATTCTGTAGGAACGCTTTCCCTGTTCTTTTATTATGCAGATGGACTTTCGCATGAGGGCTGCAATTTTACGTTCAAGGCTTCTTACTCCGGCCTCAGACGTATACTCATTGATAAGCCTTAAAACAGCACCGTCGGTAATCGAAACGGCAGACTTTTTAAGTCCGTGCTCTGCAAGCTGTCTGGGAATAAGGTGTCTCTTTGCAATTTCAAGCTTTTCCTGTTCCGTGTATGAAAACAGTTCGATAACCTCAAGTCTGTCCAAAAGCGGAGAAGGAATGGTTTCAAGAGAATTTGCAGTCGTTATAAAAAGCACCTCCGAAAGATCAAACGGAACCTCTGCATAATTATCACGAAAAGCAGTATTTTGTTCTTTATCCAGCACTTCAAGTAAAGCAGAAGCAGGGTCTCCCTTAAAATCACCGCTGATTTTGTCGATTTCGTCAAGCAAAACCACAGGGTTCTTTACGCCTGAATTTTTAACAGCGGTAAGAATTCTTCCGGGCATTGCTCCCACGTAAGTTTTTCTATGGCCTCTGATTTCCGCCTCGTCATGCACACCGCCAAGTGACACCCTTACATACTTACGGTCCAATGCCTCTGCAATCGACTTTGCAACCGAAGTTTTTCCCGTTCCGGGCGGTCCGTAAAGACAAATAATAGAGCGCGCTGTTGCATTTTTCATGGTCTTTACAGCCATGTACTCAACTATTCTTTCCTTTACCTTTTCCATAGCGTAATGATCACGGTCAAGAATCTCTTTTACCCTCGAAAGACTTATTTCCTTGTACTCAGGAGTTTCCCAAGGAAGATCGAGCAAAAACTCAATATGAGTTCTCGTGATCTGGTGTTCCGGAGACATCGGCTGCATCCTTCTGAGTTTATTGATGCTTGAAAGGATTTTTTCAGAAGTGCTTTGAGGCATATGAGGAGCAAGCTCCAGGAGTTTTTCCTGCATCTGTTCCGCTTCACTCGCTTCATCATCGCCAAGCTCTCGCTGTATGGAGCGAATCTGCTCACGGAGAAACATTTCCTTCTGCTGACGAGAGAGCGTGTGCTGTACGTCTTCAAGAATTTCATCGGTCAGCGACAAATATTGCATCTCGTTGTACACGATGCTCGTAAGATGCTCAAGCCTTTTCTCAAGCGTATCGCATTTTAAGATAAGCATATTATTTTTATACTCAAGCTCTGCAAATTGCGCCGCTCTGAAAGAGAACTCCGAATAATCTTCTATACTGCTCAACGAAGAAATACTCTTATTTCTTCCCATCACACGAAAAAACGTCTTTGTATATTCGCCCAAAATCTGAACAATTCGCTTTTTATAAACCTTGCAGCGCTCCTGAGAGGTATGTTTTTCGGGCATAACGTCCTCTAAAGGAATAACCCTCGACACAATTTTCTTTCCGTCCTCTATCGTTTCAAGACACTGCGCTCGCTTTATACCCAACAAAACCGCATCATAGGTATCGTCATCATTTCTTATAACGTCCTTTATTTCACAAATTGTACCTATTCTCAAACGCGGATACTCATCCATAAGGTCTTCGACGTTAGGTAATGCGGCAGAAACAAACTCGCTCTGCTGCTTTTGCATTATAAAAATTCTGCCTTCGTAATTTTTTGCGGCGCTTATGCGTTCAAGGTCGGTATACTCTCTTAGCTCTATATATTCTTTACAAAAGGGAAAAACAACGGTATTGCTTATTTCCCAGGAAGGAAGTTCGATTATCTCATATTCATTTTTTGCCTTGGTCATGTACTGTATCTCCTTATATTATAAACGACAAATTCTGTTACGAAAAACATTGAAACAACGATATGACGATGCCATACCGTGACTAAGTATAACAATTTTTCGCAGTCTTTACAATAGAAAAAAAAGTGATATTATATTTAATGTGGAAATATTTGAAGGAGGTAAAGCAAGATGAAAGAATTAAAAGTTCTTTTAGTTAACGGAAGCCCGCATGAAAAAGGCTGCACTTATACCGCACTACAGGAAATACAAAGTGAACTTGCATCACAGGGTATTTCAGCCGATATCTTTTTTATAGGCACAAAGCCCATAAATGGATGTCTCGGTTGCGGATATTGCAGACGCTCGGGCGCTTCACGCTGTGTAAACAACGACGGCCGTGTAAACGAATTCATAGAGCTTGCAAAAGACTATGACGGTTTCGTTTTCGGTTCACCCGTACACTACGCAGCAGCATCAGGAGCGCTTACGGCATTCATGGACAGAGCTTTTTACGCAGGAGGCGCATCGCTTGCATACAAACCGTCAGCCGCAATAATGAGTTGTCGCAGAGGAGGAGCTACAGCTACCTTTGACCAGCTCAACAAATACTTTACGATTAACCGCATGCCGGTTGTACCGTCACAGTATTGGAACATGGTTCACGGAAATACACCCGATGACGTCAGACAGGATTTGGAAGGTCTTCAGACGATGAGAACACTTGCCCGCAACATGGCGTGGCTTTTAAAGTGTATTGAGTCAGGGCGTGAAAACGGTATTGAATTACCCGAAAAAGAAGCACCCCAGAGGACGAATTTTATAAGATAGAAAGGACCATGTTTTATGAAAAAAACTATTTTAGGCAAAGCCGCAGCTGCGGTTTTGTTTTTGTGCACTTTTTGCACCTTTTTTACTCTCCCCGTGTCTGCAGAAAGTAATGATACGGTTACGTTCTCACTGAGAATTGAAGGAATAAACGAGACAATTTTTTGTGACAATGTTACCCTCCCCACAGAGGACGGAACGCTCACCCTCCAAGAAGCCATCGTTGCTTTTGACGAGGCTAACGATGACGTAACCGTTACGGGAGCTACAGACGACTACATAACCGACATTAACGGTGATGCCGCAGGTTGCTTCGGCGGTTGGGACGGTTGGCTGTTTATGATAAACGAAACAAGCCCTGTTGCCGGCATGAGCGGCTGTACGTTAAACAACGGCGATGAAGTATTGTTTTACTACGGTGACCCCTTCGGAATCGGAATGCAGTTCCCTGTAATTAACACCGATAATATAAAGGAAGGTATCATTTCTTTTATCAGCTCCGACACTACTTACGCAGAGGATTTTACCCCTATCGTTAAGGAAAATCCTGTCATAGGAATGACGGTTATATTAAGTGACGGTAATTCAGAAAAGGAATTTACAACCGACAGTGAAGGAAAAATTGATATTTCAGCTTCCGGCTATTCCGGTGCTACCTCAATAAGCATTAAAAAAGTTGCCGAAAACGGCTGCCCCTTGGTGCTCCGTCTTGCTCCGGGAACTTCCGTTGAGCTTCCGACAAACACTACGGAAGCCCCCACAGAAGATGCTTCTCCCTCTCCTACGAAGGACGCCCCTAGCAGCACTGAAAAAACAGACGGAAGCAAAAACTCAGGTTGCGGCAGTGCCGTAACGGGAAGTCTCTCTGCCATACTTTTAGTTGCCGTTATTCTTTTTACAAAAAAGAAAACTAATTAAAATTTGTAATTATTAAAGGCTTTAAATATTTCCAAAATTCAAAGGCGAGGTGCATATTCAAAAATCACCTCGCTTTTATCACGTACAAATATGTGCAAAAGTCTCTTCTTAGCTCTGCAAAATCTTTATTGCAGAATCGATTTTAGCCTTCAGAGCTTCATTTTCTTTTTGAAGCGCATCGTATATATTATCGTTAGGATAAATTTTCTCTCCCTTTTCATTAAAAACCGAATACCCCGGATTATCGTCAGCCTTTCTCTTGGCATTTTCAAACTCCGTGTATGCTCCGAGCTGACTTGACACATCAGCCCACGTCTTTCTCACACGGTAATACACAATCTCACCCTCTTCTTGATTATTAAGTTTGAAAAACTCATAAACCGCTGTGCAAAGTGCATCTGCAACCCCTCTGCAAAAATCATCATTTTCGAATTTCCGTATATCGGTTTCATTGGTAATAAAAGCGCTTTCTATGATAATCGCCTGCATGTCGGTAAGGCGTATTACCCCATAATAATCAAGGCCGTTACTGCCAACGCGTGTGTATATCGCATTTGTAGACTGCCCTGCTTCTCTATAAGCCTTTGAAATTGCCTCGCACAATGCTTTGCCTTCCGTATCCGAAACGCTGTAAATAAACTGTGCACCGGAGGCATCCCTGTTATCCGAGGAATTAAAATGAAGGCTTAAAAAAAGCTCCGCTCCCCACTCATTAGCTTTTCGGGCACTGCCTATAATTGCATCATCAGCGGTTGTGCCGAAATTATTAACGTCGTTTTCTCTGCTGCACAGCACACTCTGTCCCAAAGCTTTGAATTTGTCACGTACCATAAGTCCGAAACGCAAATTCAGATTCTTTTCAATATACTTACCGTCTACAGCGCCGCTGTCCTGTCCGCCGTGACCTATATCAAGATAAATCTTCACAAAAAATCCTTATAAAATGCTCTTCGTAATAATGTATGCGGAAACAAAATGCTTTGTTAATCGACCGACAAAATAAATCATTTCATTATAATGCATACTTTGTTTTTTTCATGCATAGACTTTACCGTAGCAGACAATCAAGGAGCGGCATTGTGAGAAATTATATAGAGGAGCGCGTTATTGCAGAAGCGCAATACATAGCACGGACCGGCTGTACAGTCAGAGCCGCCGCAAAGGTATTTTCAACCAGCAAATCAACTGTTCACAAGGATATGACGCAAAGGCTTCCCGAGCTTTCTCTTTCCCTTTTCGAAAGCGTGGAAAAAATTCTTGCCGAAAACAAAGCGGAAAGACATATAAGAGGCGGCATGGCAACAAAAGCTAAAGCAAAAGAGCGCCGAAAAAAGCTCTCCTAAAGCTTTTCGGCGCCGCATCGGCTAAAATCTATTAATTATCTCCGAAAATCCACAGCTCATGCGGAATTCTGCCCTTTACAAAAACACCCTCCGCACGGTATTCCTCTTCAAGGATCGTTCCGTTATCATGGAGATAAGAAAGCTTCTTACCGTCCGAATACGGAATTATCAATTCAAATTTCTTTTCCACACGTGTAAAGAACTCCGTGATGGCATTACGCAGGCTCTCAAGGCCTTCACCTGTTTTTGCGGAGGTGTAGTAGGTCCTGGGATATTTTCTTGTAACGTAGGTTTCATTTTCGGCAAGGTCGATTTTATTGACCACGAGGTATTGGGGTCTGCCCTCTGCCCCAAGCTCCTTTATGATACCCTCTACAACGGCAATCTGAGAGTCAGCCTCAGGACTGCTTCCGTCTACAACGTGAAGAAGCAAATCCGCATAGACAACCTCCTCCAGTGTAGATTTAAAAGCCTCTACGAGATCATGAGGAAGTTTTTTAATAAAACCTACCGTATCAACCAAAAGAAAGTCCTGCTTTTCGGGAGTTACCAATTTTCTTACGGAAGGATCAAGTGTTGCAAACAGCATATCCATTGCAAACACATCCGCATCGCAAAGCGCATTTACAAGGGTTGATTTTCCCGCATTCGTATATCCTACCACGGCAATTACGGGAAGTCCCTTTTTAGTGCGTTCTTTACGCATTACGCCTCTTCTCTCGGAAACCTCTTTCAGCTGTTCTTCAAGATAATTTATTCTTCGCCTGATATGCCTTCTGTCGCTTTGAAGTTTCGTTTCGCCGGGACCTCTCGTTCCTATACCGCCACCCAATCGTGACAGTGACGTTCCTTGTCCCATAAGTCTCGGAAGTCTGTATTTTTGCTGTGCAAGCTCTACCTGAAGTCTGCCTTCACGCGACTTGGCACGTTGTGCGAAAATATCAAGAATAAGTGTCGTTCGGTCAATGACTCTTGCCCCGATAACATCCTCTAAATTTCTTATGCAAGAAGCGCTGAGTTCATCATCAAAGACAACGAGCTCTGCCCCCAATGCCTGCCTTTGAAGTGCAATTTCTTCGGCAAGTCCCCTTCCGATATAGTACTTTGAATCGGGTGCATCTCTTTTTTGTACAAATTTCCCCACAACCGCAGCCCCTGCTGTTTTCGTAAGTTCAGCAAGCTCCGCGAGCGGTTCGTCTCCGTACTTTTCTCCATTTAAAATAACACCTGCAATAATCGCGCGCTCAATACCCTTATCAAGAGTTTCCACGCTGAAATTTGCAGCTTGTGAATCAATCAGCACCAACTCATCGAAAAGATAATTAAACCTTGCCGCAAACAACGGCTTATACGGGCCTACCACTTCATGAGAAGTAAACTCACCGGTTTTCTCTTCGCGCCGTAAAATTGATGCAGATAACCCGAGCAATCGCTCCTTTTCCATATCCACCGCAACAACGCCCATAGAATCAAGACGCATTGTCTTTAAGGAGTTAATATCTACGTCAGACGGAAGAGACGAGCCTGCCGGATGCGTGTGCCAAAGGCGCACACCGGACAATCGTTTATCTCCTCTCCTCTCTCTTGTTAGCTCAGGCAGTTCAACGCTTTTAGAATCTCCTATACTTATTGCAAGCACTCTGTTTTTTCTGTCAAGATAAACAGCAACCTCTCTTTTTGTCTCGCACGTTGCCCACAAAAGCATATCGGATATCTCCTGAGGCAAAAACTCCCCGGGTGAATATACATTGTCCAAATATTCTTCTAATTTTGTGAGAATCGAATTTTTTACCGATTCAATGTTTCCGTTAATTTTAGTCATTATTTACCTCTTATAACAGCTTCCCCGCACATCAGCCGCATACTCGCCAAAGAATATCACGAAGTGCCGATTTCCCGACACCATGCATATACGTCTACTCTTCATTCTCCCATATTCCGCGCTTTACGGCTCCGAAGATATTCATTTTAAAATCAGGATTGCGTTTTGTAAGCTCTGACAGAAGCTCCTTTACCTCTGCGCGCTTACTTGTTCTGTCCATGGGACAAGGGTTTGTAACAATCGGGAACTCCGCAAACTTAGCTAAATTTTTAACCTCGTATTCATCAACAAACAAAAACGGTCTTATTACCGTAACCTGACTTCTCTCAAGATACGTCTTAGGCGAGAAGCAATAAAATCTGCCCTCGTAGGACAAGCTTAGGAAAGCCGTTTCAATCACGTCATCTCTGTGGTGTCCGAGTGCCACGACGTTGCACCCCATTTGCCTTGCGTTGTCGTTAAGCGCTCCTCTTCTCAGATTAGCACATAAAGCGCAAGGATTTTTCTCGTTTCTTATGTCAAAAACAATTTCTTTTATTTGAGTTTCAATAACTTTATATTCAACGTCAAGCTTTTTGCAGTATTCTGCCACGGGAGTAAAGTCCATGCCTTCAAAGCCTGTTGAAACAGACAGAGCACAAAGCTCAAACTTTTTTGGATAAAACCTTCTGAGACCTGCCAAAACCGTAAGCAAAGCCATACTGTCCTTGCCACCTGAAATCCCTACGCAAACTCTGTCGCCGTCGGAAATCAAATCATAGTCCTGAACAGCCTTTCTTGTAAGACTGAGCATACGCTTCATAGCCGCTTTTTCGCCTTTTACACGAGCCTTTTCGTAATCATCCTCATTATTTGGTTTTATAATAATATCATCTGACATATTTTCTCCCGCTTTTAAAAATCAATAAAAACAAGGCACGACCATTTTATAACAATCGTGCCCTGCAGTTCAAGTTTAACAATTAAAAAACAAATGTGTCGGTAAGCTTTTCGGGCACATTAACAGCATCAAGAGCCTTCTTTTCCGCAGAAACGGAAGCAAGCACGGTTTCCGGTGCAGGGCCGCCTATAAGCGTTCTACCCGAAACACATTTCATAAGAGAAATCTCCGCATATACGTCTTCCCCGATAAGTGCCTCAGCAGACTGGTCTTTTGTCATGCAAGGTCTGCAAACGTCACGAAGCTCGCCTATTGAAAGCTCTTCAATGGCTACACCGCGATTAAGACACTCAAGCACCAAACGTCCCGTAATCTCATGTGCCTGTCTGAAGGGAACTCCGTGCTTTACCAGATAATCGGCAAAGTCGGTAGCGTTTGTAAAGCCCCTTGTAGCCGCCTTATACATGTTTTCCTTTTTGAACGTACAGCTTGCAAGCATGTCCGTAAACACGGGCATACACATTTTAAGAGTGTCTATTGCATCAAAAACAGACTCCTTGTCCTCCTGCATATCCTTATTATAAGCAAGAGGCAAGCCCTTCATAACAGTAAGCAAGCCGGTCAAATCACCGTAAACGCGGCCTGTTTTTCCTCTTACGAGCTCTGCCACGTCAGGATTTTTCTTTTGAGGCATTATGGATGAACCCGTAGAAAAAGCATCGTCCATTTCTGCAAAAGCAAACTCAAGGCTTGACCAAAGCACAAGTTCCTCACAAAATCTGCTCAAATGCATCATTATCATAGATGCACAGAAAAGAAACTCCGCTGCAAAATCTCTGTCGCTCACGCCGTCAAGGCTGTTTTGGGTAACACCGGCAAAGCCAAGTCTCTTTGCCACATATTCTCTGTCCAAAGGATACGTAGTACCTGCAAGAGCACCTGAACCCAAAGGCATAACGTTTGTCCTTCCGTAGCAATCGGAAAGTCTTTCGATATCTCTTTTGAACATTTGAAAATACGCCATCATATGGTGAGCAAGCGTAATGGGCTGTGCTCTTTGCAAATGCGTATATCCGGGTAATATGGTTTCGAGGTTTTGGGAAGCAGTATCCGAAATAACGGAAAGAAGCCTCTTAAGCTCCGTCATTATTTCAGAAATCTCATCTTTAAGATACATTCTTATGTCGAGAGCAACCTGGTCGTTTCTGGAACGTCCCGTGTGCAATCTTTTGCCGGCATCCCCTATTCTTTCCGTAAGAAGGGATTCGACATTCATATGAATATCCTCTGCATCTACCCTAAACTCTACCTTACCTGCATCAATATCCGCAAGTATTTCTTTAAGGCAGCTGCAAATTGCATCGGCATCCTTTTTTTCTATGATACCCTGCCTGCCAAGCATTTCGGCATGTGCCACACTGCCCATAATATCATGACGGTAAAGCCTTTGGTCGAAGCGGATAGACGAGTTAAAATCGTCTACCCCCTTGTCGGTTCCGCAGGTGAAGCGTCCGCCCCATAATTTACTCATTTTTTATTCCTCATTTTCATCATTGCATTGACCTTAAGAGGCAATCCAAACAGATTTATAAAGCCCTCTGAATCCTTCTGATCATAAACCTCGTCGGCAGAGAATGTAGCAATATCCTCGTCATAGAGAGAGTAAGGAGACTTAGCACCTGCAGGCATGCAATTGCCCTTATAGAGCTTCATACGAACAGTACCGGTAACTGTCTTCTGTGTGCTGTCAACGAAAGCATCAAGTGCCTCGCGAAGAGGTGTGAACCACTGTCCGAAATAAACGAGCTCTGCGTACTTAGAAGCAACCTGCTCCTTGTAGTGCATTGTATCTCTGTCAAGGCAAAGGTATTCAAGCTCCTTGTGAGCAGCATAAAGAACCGTTCCGCCGGGAGTTTCGTATACGCCTCTTGATTTCATACCTACAAGGCGATTTTCAACCATATCTGCAATACCGACACCGTTCTCACCTGCAAGCTTGTTTACGTAAGTAAGAAGCTCAACGGGCTTCATTCTCTTTCCGTCAACAGCAACGGGAGTTCCCTGCTCAAACTCTATCTCTATGTAAGTAGCCTTATCGGGAGCTTTCTCGGGAGAAACCATGAGCTCAAGAATCTTCTCATACTGAGGCTCGTTCCAGGGATCCTCCAAATCCTGACCCTCGTGGCTGAGGTGCCAGATGTTCTTGTCCATAGAGTAGTTATTCTCCTTTGTAACGGGAACGTCAATACCTCTTTCAAGAGCATAGTCAATCTCCTCTTCTCTGGACTTGATATCCCAGATTCTCCAAGGAGCAATTATCTTCATATCGGGAGCAAGAGCCTTAATAGAAAGCTCAAATCTTACCTGGTCATTTCCCTTACCTGTGCAACCGTGAACAATTGTATTAACGCCCTCTTCGCGTGCAATTTCAACAAGTCTTTTTGCGATGCAAGGTCTTGCAAAAGAAGTTCCGAGAAGGTATTTACCCTCGTAAACCGCACCTGCACGGATAGTGGGGAAAATATAATCTTCAACAAATTCATCTTTAAGATCTTCAATATAAATCTTAGACGCACCTGTCTTGATAGCTTTTTCGTTAAGAGGCTCAAGCTCTTTTCCCTGTCCTACGTCAGCCGCAACAGCGATAACCTCGTAATCATAATTTTCTTTCAGCCAGGGGATAATGATAGATGTGTCAAGACCGCCTGAATAAGCAAGTATAACTTTTTCCTTAGCCATGATAAAGCCCTCCGTAATAATATGTTTCATTTGTTTTTATGAGACCGTAAAATACTTCTTCATAAAAACAAAGTAATTATATACCATTTATATGAAATTAGCAATTGATTTTTCAAAAGTAAAATGATATAATAAACACATACTTGATTCATCGTTACAAACATTATATAAAACTAATCCCGAATAACAAAATTTATTTTTGTTATATTTTGTAATACAAAGAAAGTATTTTTTCTTTTTAGAGAAAAAAGGTTTACTATTTAAAAAAGTGTGATATAATAAAGTTGGGTATTTTATTTTCATACGGCATCACGAATAGCGTTCTATCCTCTTTGCGTTACCGTATACTTGAAATGCTACGACGAGCAGTTTATCACTGCAGATTAACAGATTGAAACAGCAGCGAACTTTTATCATACGATCAGTTCTTGCAACATAAATTTTGTACTTTAAATTATAAGGAGGCTAAGCGTACGGTATGGCAGGAAAAAAGAGTACAAGATTAAGAGTAATTCCTTTAGGCGGAATAGGCGAAATAGGAAAAAACATTACGGCATTTGAGTCGGAAAAAGATATTATTTTGGTTGACTGCGGCATTTCTTTCCCTGAGGATGATATGCCCGGAATTGATGCGGTTATACCCGACTTTACATATTTGATTAACAACAGCGACAAGGTTCGTGCCGTGTTTTTGACGCACGGACACGAAGACCACATAGGAGCGCTCCCCTACCTCTTGAAGAATATCAACGTTCCCGTTTACGGGACAAAATTCACCATTGCTTTGGTGAATCGTAAGCTTCAGGAATTTAACATGGCGGATAAGGTTTCTCTTGAAGTCGTAAACTTCGGAGATATAGTTATTAAAGGCAGCTTTGCAGTAGAGTTTATCAGAACCAATCACAGTATAGCGGATGCAAGCGCCCTCGCTATCACTACACCGGCAGGTCTTATCTTACACACGGGTGACTTCAAGGTGGATTATACACCTATTGACAATGCCCCCATCGACCTCATGCGTATGGCAGAGCTCGGCGAACGCGGTGTGCTCATGCTTATGGCAGACAGTACGAACGCAGAGAGAAAAGGCTTTACAATGTCAGAAAAGACCGTAGGTGCTACCTTCGATGATTTATTCTCAAAAATCACCGGCAGAATCATAGTTGCCACCTTCTCATCAAATATTCACCGTGTACAGCAGATTATAGACACTGCGAAAAAATTCGGCAGAAAATGTGCGGTTTGCGGAAGAAGCATGGTTAATATTTTGGAGGTTGCCTGCTCACTCGGCTATATGGCGAACACGGAAGACGTGCTTATCAGCCTTGATGAAATAAACGACTACCCTCCCGAGGACGTCGTTATCATCACTACGGGAAGCCAGGGCGAACCTATGTCAGCGCTTACAAGAATGGCAAGCGCCGCACATAATCAAGTAGATATTACCCCCAACGATACCATCATCATTTCCGCAAGTCCGATTCCCGGAAATGAGAAATCCATTGCCAAGATGACAGACGAGCTTTTTAAGCGCGGAGCAAACGTTATTTATAAAGCATTGGTTGACGTACACGTTTCGGGCCATGCATGCGAAGAAGAATTAAAGCTTATACATTCAATAGTAAGACCTCGTTATTTCATGCCCGTTCACGGTGAACACCGACATCTCATAAAGCACGGCGATATTGCAAAAAAGCTTGGAATGGCTTCCGAAAATATATTTATTATGAGTAACGGAAACGTTCTGGAATTTGAAAATGCAGATACACCTATTCGCATGGAACAGGTCGAAGCAGGAAACATCCTGGTAGACGGACTCGGTGTCGGCGACGTAGGAAATATCGTATTAAGAGACAGACGTCACCTTGCTACGGACGGTTTGATTATAGTTGTCATGGCAACCTCCTCTGTTACAGGCACGTTACTTTCAGGCCCCGACGTTATTTCCAGAGGTTTTGTTTACATGAGAGAATCAGAGGATATGATTTCCAACATCCGCGAAGTCGCTTACGAAGCCTTTAATAAAAACGATGACGGAGGACCCAGACGCAGACACGATTGGAACGGAAAGAAGAACGTGGTACGCGAAGCAATTCACGATTACGTATATCAAAAAACAAAGCGTAACCCTATGATTCTTCCGATCATTATAGAGGTAAACCCCACTGCGAACGAGTTTGATTCAGAAGCATTTTTGACATTTGACCAAGAATAAGCATCGATATGCTTCAAAAGGATGTTGCATCGATATGCAACAGCCTTTTATGCTATAGACGGCACGTAAAAGGAGTTGCAACAGACTATGACAGACAATAAAAAGGATTTTCTTCCCATAAGCAAAGAGGATATGCAAAAAAGAGGCTGGGATTACGTAGATTTTGCATATGTTATCGGAGATGCGTACGTTGATCACTCCTCATTCGGACCTGCGATTATCAGCAGGGTGCTTGAATCGCAAGGATACAGGGTCGGTATCATTTCACAGCCCGATTGGAAGAAAAAAGACAGTATAGATATTTTCGGAAAGCCTCGATTAGGTTTTTTAGTATCGGCAGGAAACATGGACTCAATGGTTAACCATTATTCTGTCGCAAAAAAAAGAAGAAACGAAGATGCTTATACACCGGGCGGTGTTATCGGAAAGCGTCCTGACTATGCTACAATTGTATATTCAAACCTTATCAGACAAACCTACAAAAATATTCCCATAATTATCGGCGGCGTGGAAGCAAGCCTCAGAAGAATGGCCCATTATGATTATTGGTCTGACTCCTTTAAGCGTTCCGTACTGCTTGACTCACAAGCCGACATACTTCTCTACGGAATGGGAGAGCGCAGTATCGTTGAAATAGCAGATGCTCTAAGCGGAGGACTTGATGCCAAGGATATTACTTACATCAAAGGCTCTGTATACAAAACCAAGGGTTTAGAAAACATCCACGAAGAATATATTGAGCTTCCCTCTTACGAGGAAATGCTCGAAAAAAAGGTTCTTTATGCAAAAAGTTTCGGAATACAGTCGGAAAACACAGACCCCTTTACCGCAAAAATATTAATAGAAAAGTACGATTCAAATACTTATATTGTACAAAATCCGCCGCAACCACCCTTAACAACGGAAGAATTTGACGAAGTCTGTGAGCTTCCGTACATGAGAGCGGCTCACCCTTCATACGATGCGCTGGGTGGTGTTGCCGCAGTGCCCGAGGTTAAATTCGGACTTACAGCAAACAGAGGTTGCTTTGGCAGCTGCAGTTTCTGCTCAATTGCTTTTCATCAGGGGCGCATATTACAGACGCGAAGTCATGAATCCTTGATAAGAGAAGCCAATCTTTTTGCAAGCGAACCCGACTTTAAAGGCTATATACACGACGTAGGAGGTCCTACCGCCAACTTCAGTCAGCCTTCCTGCAAGAAGCAGCTTACTCACGGTGTATGCAAAAACAGACAATGCCTTTTTCCTACACCCTGCAAAAATATGACGGTTGACCACAGCGATTATATGAAGCTCTTAAGAAAGCTGCGTGCCCTCCCCCACGTAAAAAAAGTATTTATACGGTCGGGTATACGCTTTGACTATTTAATGGCAGACCCCAAGCGCGACTCTATTTTAAAAGAGCTTGCAGAGCACCACATCAGCGGACAAATGCGTGTTGCCCCCGAACACATTTCAGACGTCGTATTAGATTATATGGGGAAACCAAAAAGCAAGGTGTACAAAGACTTTGTAAAGCAATTCGAAAAGGTCAATGACGAGCTTGGACAAAATCAGTTTGTTGTCCCCTATCTTATGTCATCCCACCCCGGCTGTACGCTAACCGAAGCAGTAAAGCTGGCCGAATACTTACACTCAACCGGGCATATGCCTGAAAGAGTTCAGGACTTCTATCCTACTCCTTCTACAGCCTCTACGTGTATGTATTACACGGGATATGACCCTCGCACAATGAAAAAAGTGTACACCGCAAAAAATCCTCACGTAAAAGCAATGCAACGTGCGCTCATGCAATATAAGCTCCCTCAAAATTACGAGCTTGTTAAGGAAGCCTTGACAGCGACGGGCAGAGAGGACCTTATAGGCTATGATAAAAAATGTCTTATAAGGCCGCTTACGACTAAGGTTTCAAAACCAAAAACCTCGTTGTCAAAAAATCCGAGCAGACCTAACTCTCGTGATAATGAATTGAAGGAAAAAACAAAACAAAAGCGCACTGCTCCGCCTAAAAAATATGCTGCTTCAAAGCAAAAAAGAAACCAAAAGAAGCGTTAATGATTTAATAAATAAAACGCGCCCGCCTAAAAGCAGAGCTTAAAGGCGGGCTCAATTTTATCACTTACAATTTTACACGAAGGCTATGTTTCACATAGCCTCTTTATACATTATTACTTTTCTGCAGCACCCTCATCATCGGAAACAGGACTCTTAATCTCACGGATAGCCCAATTCTTAAACTCGATGAGAGTATTATCAATAGATGTCTGGATAGTAATAACGTCATCCTTTATGCTTACGATTTTGCCGCAAATACCGCCTATGGTAACGACATCAACACCGAGAACAAGACTGTTTCTCAGATTTTCCTCTTCTTTTTTACGCTTTTTATTAGGTCTGATAATGAGGAAATAGAACATTGCAACAATTACCAAGAGGTATATAATAATCGGAATCCACTGGCCGATGCCGCCGCTCGGAGTTCCTTCGGGAGCTGTCGTAGCCGTAGCACCACCTGTAGTTTCCTCTGCAGCGAGTGCAAAAACAGCAGACTGAGCAAAAATACCTATGCTTCCTGCCAAAGCAAACAATTTTGACTTTAATTTCATAACAATCTCTACCTTTCTCCGGAACTGGGCATCCGGCCATAGCCTTTTAAATTTTCTATCAGCACCTGTTTCCACCGAGCTTTGCATAAAACTCATCACGGAAATCAAGCAACCTGTCTTCCATTATAGCACGTCTTACGTCTTTCATCAAGTTGATTAAATAATATAAATTATGAATTGTTACAAGGCGTAATCCGTACATCTCTCCTGCCTTAAGTAAATGTCTGATGTATGCACGGGTGTGGTTCTTGCATGCAGGACAATTACACTCAGGATCAAGCGGAGAATAATCGTGGGCGTACTTTGCATCTCTGATTATAACTCTACCCTTTGATGTCATTGCAGTTCCGTTTCGTCCTATCCTTGTAGGCAAAACACAATCAAACATATCAATACCGCGTATAGCGCCCTCTATGAGGTAATCGGGGCTTCCTACACCCATGAGATAACGAGCCTTATCAGCAGGCATTTCAGGTACGGTTTCTTCCAGCATTTCGTACATGAGATGTGCAGGCTCGCCCACGCTAAGACCGCCTATTGCATATCCGGGAAAATCCATCGCTCTTAAATCTCTCGCAGAACGCTTTCTGAGATCAGCATACATACCGCCTTGTATAATTCCAAACAAAGCCTGTCTATCCGTATTTTTATGAGCCTCAAGGCAACGTTCAGCCCATCTTGTCGTTCTCTCCATAGAGTTCTTTGTGTAACGGTAATCTGCAGGATATGGGCAACACTCGTCGAATGCCATTATAATATCCGCACCAAGTGCACTTTCTATCTCCATTGCATATTCCGGAGAAATAAAAAGCTTGGAACCGTCAAGATGTGAGCGGAAGGCAACACCCTCCTCGGTAATTTTACGAAGCTTGCTGAGTGAAAAAACCTGAAAGCCGCCGCTGTCGGTAAGAATTGCCCTGTCCCAATTCATGAAGCCGTGTAAGCCGCCTGCCTCTTTTACAAGCTCGTGTCCGGGGCGTAAAAACAAATGATAGGTATTTGAGAGAATTATCCCCGCCTCCATTGCCTTTAATTCCTCGGGGGATATTCCCTTGACCGATGCTTGTGTGCCTACAGGCATAAAAACAGGGGTTTCAATAACACCATGCGGTGTATGAAGTCTTCCCAATCTCGCTCCTGACTGCTTGCATTGTTTTATAAGTTCATATTTCACTGCCGACATAATATTCCTGCCTTTCATCGAGTATCTTTTGTAAATAATCCTTTACCCTATAAACATCGCATCTCCGAAAGAGAAAAAGCGGTAACGCTCTTTAATGGCCTCCTCATAGGCTGCGAGCACGTTTTCCCGTCCTGCAAAAGCACTTACCAGCATCACCAAGGTAGACTCGGGAAGATGAAAATTGGTAATTAATCCATCAAGTATCTTAAATCGATAGCCCGGATAAATAAAAATCCTCGTAGAGTCTTTTACGGGGTTGATGCTTCCGTCATCCTTTGCCGCAGATTCCAACACTCTGCAAGATGTCGTTCCGACAGCAATGACTCTTCCGCCTCTGCGTTTTGCGGCGTTAATTTTATCACAGGCTTCTTGTGTAAGCTCATAGCTCTCCTCGTGCATGTAGTGATCTTCAACCTTATCGGCCTTAACAGGTCTGAACGTTCCCAAGCCTACGTGAAGTGTCACAAATGCGATATCTACGCCCATTTCTTTTATTTCACCTATAAGCTCCTGCGTAAAATGCAAACCTGCAGTAGGTGCAGCAGCAGAGCCTCTCTCCCTTGCATAAACGGTCTGATATCTCTCAGGGTCGTCAAGTGTCTCTTTAATATAAGGAGGCAACGGCATAAGACCTATTTTATCAAGAACCTCTTCGAAAATCCCGTCACACTCAAAGGAAACGATTCTGTTCCCGTTTTCAAGCACCTCTAAAATTTTGGCAGACAGCAAACCGTCCCCGAATATAAATTCAGCTCCCTCCCGTGCACGACGTCCGGGTCTTAATATAACTTCCCAAACGTTTCCTTGAAAGCCTGATTCATCTTTATTAAGTCTTTTTAAAAGTACAAATTCAATCGCAGCCCCTGTATCCTTTTTTACGCCGTATATTCTCGCGGGAATTACCCTGGTGTCGTTCATAACAAGGCAATCGCCGGGTTTAAGCATCGACTTTATATCCCTAAAAGACATATGTTTGGTGTCACCGCTTATTCTGTCAAGGCAAAGAAGCCTGGAAGATGCCCTGTCGGCAAGAGGTGTCTGGGCAATAAGCTCCTCAGGTAAATCATAATAAAAATCTTTAACGTCCATAATGCTTCTTTCCTTCCGACACATACTCTGAAATATCAAGCGCACGGTATTCACTGTTTATTTCCGCATCGTACCTGCCTGAATATCTTACCGCATGATACTGTTCCTTGACATACAATTCTTCTGTCAAAAGCTTAAGCTCCTCACTGTCCTTTACGCTGTCAAAAAGGTACTGTGCATCACATCTCACAATAAAGGTTGCCGTCTTGTCGTGAACAAGTCTTACCTCTCCGATTTTCATGGAAATAACAGCCTCATACAGATTCGGATACTTTTGTATGTTGTTTCCGGTGACAGTTGCCTTTCCGTCTGCAGAAGCACCGATGTCAAAAAACTCATTTTTGCTGCTCTGTTCCTTTACGGCTGTAAGAAGAAGCTCATTGTCGGCAGTATAATAGCCTGTATTTTCTATACGTAAATCATTGAAAATCTTTTCGGCAGTGCTTTTTACGAAACCGTTTGCACCGCTATCCGTTGAAGACGTATCAAAATACACCATTGTCACATCGGCTTTTGCAAACCTGCTGTAGTTCGCCTCATACACCCTTTTTAACTCGGCTTCGCTTGTGTCACAAGAATTTCTAAGCATCGTAGTATATTTATCGGCAAGAACCCAATTTGCACGCATCTTAACGTAGCCATCAAATGATATGCCGTAATTTGTACGGTAATATTCATCAGGGTCAGTGCCTTCAGGCTTTATCTGTTCTTTACAAGCCTTTCGTAGGAGTTCAAGCTCCTCGTTGGAAAGCTTAATACCTAAAGCCTGTGCCTCCTTATAGAAGCAAACGTAATCCTCTGCATACCTGACTGCTTTTTCCTTTACTGACGCACAAAGGGCACTATCATTCATTGACGTCTTCATCAAATATTCAAATTCCGAGCCTTCTATGACGTTTGCACAAAACAACGTAAATAAATCCGCACCGATTTCTTCACCCGCAATCGTAATGACAGTCTCATTTTTTTCTTTCTCATCATTTTTCGCTGAGTTATTCTTAAGCGCAACTGACACGCCGGAAATAATAAGACACAGCAAAAAAAACAACGCGCAAGAATAGAGCACAATATGCAAGGCTCTCCTTCCCTCTTCTTTATTTTCCGCCTGTATTTTCTTTCTGCGCTCGTACTCCTGTCTTGAAACAGCGTGCTTTTCCTGCGACGCGGCAGTACTTTCAGGTGCATCTGATATATCTATAATCGATTTATATTCATCTTCAGTGTATTCTTTTTTCATATTTTGAAAAGCATACTCCCTTACAGAATTGTTCCGTATAATGATATCTTGCCGTCACTCATTAAAGCAAGCCGAAGAAATCTAAATTGCCGTCTAAAAAAACAATGATAACAACTGCAGCAAGAATGATAAACAGTACCGAAAACAGCACCAACAGCACGGATTTCAGCCCAATCTTATAATTATGCTCGCCTACTCTTACCAATTTCGTCTTGCGAAGCAAGTTAACTATCGGCTTATATAAAAGCAGCATAATCGCCGCATTCATAATGCCTTTGCATAGATTAAACGGCAACAAAAGCGTAGGAATAATAGCAACTACGGCAGATCTCTCCTGTCCCATAAAATACGGGGTAATAAAAAGATTTGCAAGAAGCATTACTGAAAGCATTGCGAACACTCCGGTAACAGCAGCAAGAACTGCACCGAAAAACGTTCTCCTGTACTTATATACCAGGCCGGTTGCAAGAGCAAAGCTTCCGCTTGATAGGAAATTCATAATCAAACCGTAATATCCCGTATCACTTACCGTAAAAGTTTCAAGCACTGCCACAACACCGGAGCATATCACACCGTAAAAAGGACCGTAAAGCAACGACAATATGGCAATAAACGCATCCTTGAAGTCAAAGGTTAAAAAACTGACCTTAAATCTGAAAACAAATACCGCAATGTATGCTATCGCACAAAACATCGCACTTACCACTAATTTTTTAGTAGCCGAATCATTATTTTTTGTACTCAAAACGTAATACCTCCGTTCCTTTCTCCGGACTGTACCGTCGGTCAGGGAATCTCACCCTGTCTGCCCCTTATACGGCCCTCGGACTTATGACGTCAACTGCGCCCTTCACCGCCGATGAGGAATTTCACCTCTCCTAAAACAGTAATATTAAAAAAATTAACCAACAATTACCCAAACGGCAACACGTACACCGCAAACCAAGTCCACGTATTCACCTGACTCAAGAACCATTTCCGCATCGTTTACCATCACAACGGCACGGTCAGCTGCAACACCGGGGTTTCTTACCCACCATGAGTTTTCAACTATGTTCTCATGTTTTTCAGCCTCCGCTTTTGCTGCCTCGGTATATGATGCTTTTCCTGATACAAAATTACCAAATTCCAGATAATTTGAATAATCGGGAATGAAAACAAAATCTTCTGTCATCTTGCCTGCATCAACGTCGCCATACGACGTCACAGGAAGATTAGATATATTCGCCTTAAAAAGATACTCTTTTTCTTCCTTAGTAAACGCTTCGTTTAAAAATTCTTCGTTAAGATAATCTCTAAGAGTACTGTCCGCCCATGATGTTGACACACGCACATCATTGTAAGGTGCTACAAAAAGACACTCGTTAGAAACTAACAAAGCCTTTCTTTTTCCTCCTGAATTAAACGCATTTGCAACAGTCCATTCAATAGGCTCTTTTCCGTCCTCGGTATTACCGTTTTGTTCATATGAGCCTATGACGATTTTATTACCGTAGGCAAGAGAATTCTCGGAAACACTCAAATGAGGAATCGCAGGAGGGGTAGAAATAGGCAAAACAAAATCAGTAGGATTGCTCTCTCCGGAAGAACCTCCGCCTTTTTTCACTACTGCGAAAATGATTGCCCCGGCAACCAAAGCAATCGCAGCTATTATTATAATTGAACGAATAACCGTAGTTTTTTTCATCAAAACACCGCCATATAAAATTTTACTTTTATAATATAACATATAAATTTCAATAATTCAACCATGGTTATTATTATGACAAGATTGACATCAACAATTTGCAATGATAGACTGTAGACAAATTACTTTCAAAACATTCGGGTGAATACCAATGAAAACATACATCAAATCTTCTCTCATTTTATTATGCTGTGCAATAGTTGCTTTATCGGCACTTCGCACACTCTCTGCCCTTGCAAATACCGATTTAGATTTAAAAAACAGTGCCATTCCCGCAGCGGAAATTTGGACTGCAAATGAGTTGAGCTTTGAAAGCCCCATATCATACAAAAGACCTTTTTACAACGTACAGATCGACTGTATTTTTACACACGAGGAAAGCGGACAAACGCTCACCGTTCCTTCTTTTTGGGACGGTGACAATACTTTTAAGGTACGCTACGCCCTTACCGAGCTTGGAACGTGGAACTATGAAATAATATGTTCCGATTCTGAAAATTCTTTAGGAGGCACGAAAGGAAGTGTGCTTTGTACAGAATACACGGGAGACCACGAGATTTACAAAAGAGGCTTTATCCGTACGGAAAACAATTATTTTACATATGCAGACGGAACGCCGTTCTTTTATTTGGGAGACACGCATTGGCACATGGCTTTAGAGGAAGCAGAGATTGAAGGAAATTATAACGGGGTCGAGGCTTCCCGTTTTGAATACACGCTGATGAGGCGTAAGGACTGCGGCTTTACGGTTATTCAGTCACAACCTCTGGGACGCTACGACGGTGACAACAGCTATTTCAAAAAAATTCTGCAGGAGCCGTTTGGCAAAAAGATGATAATGTATTTTCAATATTACGACAAGTACTTCGAAATGATTGCAGACTACGGCTTCGTTCACGCAAATGCTCAGCTTGTCTATACTACCAAACTGGGCGAAGCATTCCAATATATGCCGGCGGAGCATCTTGAAAAGCTTTGCAGATACTGGGTTGCAAGATACAGTGCATATCCCGTAATGTGGACGCTCGCACAAGAATGTGACGATGACCATTATTACGGAACACAACAAAACAATTTTACCGCGGAAACAAATCCCTGGAAAAAGGTTGCACAATATATAAACAAGTATGATCCCTACAAGCATCCGCTTACGGCACATCAAGAAAACTCCTCAAACGTAAAAGCATCCACTTCGTCGTTTGGGAGCTTGCCCTTTCACAATTGGTGGGGAGCACAAATCAATTACAGCTGGGCCAACGGCACCAAATTCAGCATTTACCGAGACTACTATTATAACGGCGGCAATAAGCCTGCAGTTCTCTACGAAAGTGCTTACGATCACTTCTGGACCGGTACCAACGGTGCAAGGCTTCAGGGCTGGATGGGTTATTTGAACGGGATGTTCGGCTATGGCTACGGCTCGCAAAGAATTTGGAGTGCAAATGACAAGAGAGGCATTTGGGCAGGAGCGATACAAGGCAATATCGACAGCGGAGTCGATATTGTTACCCGAGAGGACCAAAGTATTTCCTGGCTTGAGAGCCTTGATCTTCCCGCCGCAAAGCAGCTCGGATATATGAGAAGCTTTTTTGAGAGCTTTGAGTGGTATAGATTAGTGCCTGCCTTTGACGATTGCGGGCAATTTACCCCCGATAATGCCGTAAAAAACTATTATTCAGCCGCTCGAATATCGGATGAGCTCTGCGTAGCCTATTTTTATAATGCAGGAAAAGAAACGGGCGAGTTTCTTAAACTTCGCCCGAATACGTATTATAAATGTCAATGGTTTGATCCCTGCACGGGAAAATATTCTGCTTCATTTTATAATCGTACCACAGAGTACGGAGTTCTGTCCCTTGGTGAAAAACAAGCCCTTCAGGACATGGTGTTTATTGCAGTAATAGCAGAAGACACACACCCGATATCAAATCTCCCTTTCTTCGCAATTCTTTTAATTACGATTATGTCAACCATCAAAACATCATCAATGCGCCGCAGATATTGAGAATACTGCCGCTCACCAATAATACCATTGCCAAAGCACCTGCGGGTGCTTTTATTTTTTCATAAGAGTCTTCAGAGTTCTTCTCCGAAAAAATCGGTTTGAGCGCAAAGCCTGCCGCCGTCAATGCAGCAGGAAGCAGGTCAACTGTATATCTTGATCCAAACTGCCAACCGCCCAACGTCTTATGCAACAGCAGAAATACTATGTGGAAAATCATCAATACCGTCAAAATAACAATTTCAGGTACAAAGCCTTCTTTAATATCTTTCAAAACGTTTACAGTCTTTCTTGAATACTTTTTCTTTTGATACAAGCTTTTTGTATTATGAAAAGCACAGAAAATCAACGCTGCGGCAGTTAAAACAAAAAGCACGTTTGCAACCCAAAATGCAAAACCGAAGCGATTAAAGCTTAATCCCTCTACAGAAAGTTTTGGAATTTCTTTCATCAGATTTTCATAATTCGGCTTAAAGTATTCCGTTCCGAACTGACCTGCAGGCATACGCATAAACTCAGGTAAATAATTGTGACCAAATTCCAGAACGTTACCGAAACGTACGTAATTGTATATCATATACAACACACCTACTACTGCAGGCGCAATATAAAATTTGATTGTTTTTAAAATTTTAAAATCATATTTTTTCGCTGCTATGTAAGCAAAGAAGACAAAATATATCAGCTGAAAAGGACGACATCCCACCGCCAGAGCCAACAAAATAAAAGCCGTGTATAATTCCCCATCATGTTTTCCTAACACAAAAAAGAAGGCTGCAACCGTCAGTAACAACGACAATGTTTGTGCCTGAAACCACACACCGCCTGCCATTTTATTGGTACAAAGGAAAAATGCAGAGGAAGCAACGCTCATAAACGAAGCACCGCAAACGGAAACCAGAAAAGAATACCCCAATCGTCTGCACAGCATAATCGCAAAAACAAAGGCGCCGACCGCATAAAGCACACACACCATGTTATTAGGCGTTTCCTCGCCGTAAATAAAGCTCAAAATAAACATGGGGACTGACGGAAACGGCGGAAAACTCACGTAATACTCATTTCCTTCTTGGTGTTCAATCGTAACTCCTACATCGCCGAAAAACTCACGATATGCCATATAATCATCTTTATCATGGGTTGAAAAATATTTATCATTGACAATAGCCAACTCGAGCCACGGATAATTTTTATCAAGAGAAATTCTGCCGTCACGCCAAGCAAGAGCCTGCAACGTATAGCTATCGTACGCCGAATGATCCGAAAGAGCCTCGGAGTCCGCCTTTTTATAAACGTTCATCACCAACGACAGGAACAAAACCGCCGCAATTGCTATAATAAGAATTTCTTTAATAAAATCCTTTTTTTCTTCCAAAAAGTTGTTGCCCAAAATCAAGCCCTCCTATGATACATCATTGAAACAATCCGAAAATCACCAAACCTGCCAGCGATTTACAAACATTATTGTGTATATAACGTATATCGCTGTAAGTAAAATCGTCACAGCAGTGTCAACTTTCTTATTCTTGGTAATCAACGCAAAAGAAACAGGAAGAGTAAACATTGCAGCGGCATATCTCGGGGCACTCAGCAGCCACGTCGCACCCATTGCCATAACGTAGTAAACAATTGAATACCCTATATAGGAAGCACGCATACGCTTTGCCGAAATAATAAACATTATAAGCGTACCGAAGAGTGCACAAAGACCCATTCCCCACAGGGCAAAACCTACCTGTATGCTGTCATTATCCATCTTGTTGACAAAATTTGCCATCTGATAGCTTGCAGTGTTGAAAAAGTAGTCTATCTCCTGATACCAATGCTCCTTCTGGTATTCCATAAACTTAAACGCATCGCCCGTAACGAGCTTGTTAATCAAAAAATAACTTGCAAGGCCCGCCGGAACTACCAACGTCAATGCAAAATCCCCTGCCCTTTTTACCCGGTCTTTTCTTGTCACGGGCCTTTCTTCAAGAGTTTTCTTTATAAGCTCGTATACCATCGGAACCATTACGATGACCCCCAAGGAACGCGTAAAGGCAGCATAGAATCCAAAGCACACAGCGGGAAGCATATTTCCTCTGCGTGAAAAATACAATGCAGCAAGAGTAACAAACAAGAAAACAGATTCACTCATCGGTGTTATAAAGAATAATCCGGCAGGAACCAAATACATAAATTTCACCGCACGAAGCGCAGTGTCTTTATCATAGTCAAGTCTGACAAGAAGGTACATAAAGCTGCCCGCTCCCGCCATACACAGATGCGATACCGTCAAAGCCGCCATCATGTAATCACGTATAAAAAAGTACGCAATGCGGATCAATATCGGATAACCGGGAAAGAAAACCAACCTAAGGTCGGTTGTGGGATCACCGCTATTTGTATACCAGCCTTCGGCTATAAAACGATACTGATCACTGTCAAGCTGATTAAAGCGTGACAAACCGTCTGAAAGTGAGCCATATGCCCCGATAATATATCCCAGAGCACATTGAAAGAACAGCAAAAGTACGTTTACCAGGATACACGTAAAAAATATTGTCAAAGCAACGGTTCGGTCACTCTTTTCAATATTTCCTACGGCACTTGCCTTACAAGCCCCGCCTTTTGCCGCGGTCCTGAAATCTGCAAACCATTTAAAAACAAAAATCACACCCAAGGCAGCAAACAGCAATGTTACCCACAATGATGCTCGCGCAGATTCACGTGAAATACCCGTTTGCTCCGCTTTCCATGAAAAATACATTCCGAAAAGCACACAAAGGCATGCAAAGCATACAAAGCACTCTGCCTTTCTGCTTTTGAAGAAATCACTGCAGATTGTAAAAAGCTCTTTTGTTTTTGATTTTTGTGAACTCATAATTTTATTCCCCCTGTCAGAGAAGAAGCGGCATTAAACCTGTCTCAGCGCCTGTTCTTCGCTCTTTGCTGAAGTCCGTAAAGAACGTTCATACACTCAATAGGTGTCATCGCCTGAACGTCAAGACCTTTAAGCTCCTCCACAATATCATCAAGCATTGCCGTGGTGGTAGCATAAGCAAACAAATCAAGCTCACCCTCACCGTTTCCGCGTGATTTTTTTGAAACGGAACGCATTTCCTTGCGACCGATATCCTGTTCTTCAAGACGCGATAAAATCTCCTTGGCTCTTATTGTAACCGCCTTTGGAATTCCGGCAAGTGAAGCAACGGCAATACCATAGCTGCCGTCAGCGCCACCGCGCTTTATTTTTCTCAAAAATACAATATCGTCGCCATGCTTTTTTACGTCCACGCAATAATTTTTCACGGCACCGATTTTTCCTTCAAGCTCCGTAAGCTCATGATAGTGAGTTGCAAAAAGCGTTCTGCTCTTTATTGAATTTACGATATATTCCAGAACAGCCCACGCAATTGAAAGTCCGTCAAAGGTACTTGTACCTCTGCCTATTTCATCAAGAATAAGCAGACTTCTTTCCGTAGCATTTTCTATAATATTGGCAACCTCACGCATCTCCACCATAAAGGTACTCTGTCCCGACGCAAGGTCATCCGATGCACCGACACGTGTAAATATCTTATCGGCAACTCCGATTCTGGCACTGTCAGCAGGCACGAAGCTTCCTATCTGTGCCATAAGAACGATCAAAGCAGTCTGACGCATATATGTGGATTTACCTGCCATATTAGGGCCGGTAATCACAAGCAACATATTTTCCTCGCAATCAAGGAAGCCGTCGTTTGGAACGAAGCCATCGCAACCGGGCATTTTTTCAACCACGGGATGTCTGCCGTTCTTTATATCTATTATAAGCTCGTCCGTCATTTCGGGCTTGCAGTAATTTTCTCTTTCTGCTACCTCTGCCAAGGAACAAAGCGTATCAACGACAGCAATACAGTGTGCAGTTATTTTTATTCTGTCAGCCTGTAAGAGAGCAGCTTCTCTCACTTTTACGAAACAGTCGTATTCCAAGCCCACAAGCCTTTCCTCGGCGCCCAAAATGGTGTCCTCCATATTTTTGAGTTCCTCGGTAATATAGCGCTCGTTGTTGGCAAGAGTCTGCTTTCTTATGTATCGTTCGGGAACAAGCGAAAGCTGCGACTTTGTTACCTCGATAAAATATCCGAACACACGGTTATATCCTATTTTTAAATTCTTAATTCCCGTCTCTTCTTTTTCCTTCGCTTCAAGCTCTGCAAGCCAAAGCTTTCCGTTTTTAGAAGCCTCTCTGCACCTGTCAATTTCGGCATCAAATCCGTCTTTTATGATACCGCCTTCTTTTATAAGAATCGGAGGATCATCTATTATCGCCTCGTCAAGAAGGGCACATATATCGGGAAGCTCATCAAGATTATCGCATAGTTCCCTTAAAAAATCGGTTTTTGTATTTTTTAAAAGATTCTTTATATAGGGGACCTTGCAAAGCGAATTTTTTACGGAAACAAGGTCACGTGCATTTACCGTTCCCAAAGAAATTCTGCCGGCAAGTCTCTCCAAATCGTACACGCCCTGCATCAGCTCTCTTATTTCGCTGCGAAGCATAAACTGCGAATACAGATCTTCAACAGCATCATGCCTTGCCTTTATTGCATCAAGATCTATCAAGGGCTGTTCTACCCATTGCTTCAGACACCTGCCGCCCATGGCAGTTACGGTTTTGTCAAGCACCCAAAGAAGGGAGCCGCGCTTTGACTTATCGCGCATTGTCTCGGTAAGCTCCAGGTTTCTTCTCGAAGAAGAGTCAATTGACATAAATTCATTTGCACGGTAAAACTCAGGTCTTATGACTCCGTCAAGGTCGATTTTCTGGGTATCCTCCATGTAATAAAGAAGCGCACCCGCCGCCCTTATCGCCTGTTCTCCCGCAGCCTTATCAAGCTTTCCCTTTGTAATGGCAAGCAGTCTGTTTTTTCCTTCTTCCTCCCCGAACACTTCATCGGGAAGTGCTGAAACAAATGCCGAAGATATATTTTTAACGGCATTTTTGATTTTTTCAGCATCCCTTGCGCTCTCGTTGATAATAAGCTCACGCGGTGCATATTTTGCAAGCTCGTCGGTAAGGTGAACGAGAGTATTTCCGATAGTCATAGAGGTATAACGCATCTCACCTGTGGAAATATCTGCAACTGCAAGACCGTAAAGCCTGTTATACCCGTACACGCAACCGATGTAGTTGTTTGCCTTTTGCTCAAGCATACGGTCATCCGTAACCGTTCCGGGAGTATAAATTTTAATAATGTCTCTTTTTACAATTCCTTTTGCCGCTGCAGGGTCTTCCAATTGCTCGCATATAGCGACCTTATACCCTTTTGCGATAAGACGACTGATGTACGTCATTGAAGCATGGTAAGGTATACCGCACATCGGTGCGCGCTCCTCAAGACCGCAATCTCTCCCGGTAAGAACAAGTTCAAGTTCTCGTGAAGCAATTTTGGCATCTTCAAAAAACATCTCATAAAAATCCCCCAGACGGAAAAAAAGCAAGCAATCGCCGCTTTTTTTCTTTATCTCAAGGTATTGCTTCATCATAGGCGTAAGTTCACCCATTTTCACAGCCGTCCTCTCTCAAATAATAATCAGTGGCAACCGCTGCAGCTGCTGCACGAACCGGAGCAGGAAGAATCTCCGCCGGAAAGAAAGTGTTCAAGAACACCGTTAACGCTCTTCATCATAAGCTCAAAGCCCTGCTTAGCCTTGAGGTACTGCTTTGTAACCTCATACTCGTTTAATTCTTTCTGCTTTGCAAGCAAAGTGTCTCTGATTTTTTCAAGAGTTTCCTTGTCCATATCGTTTCTGGAAGCTTCAACCATCTCATCCTGAAGCTCTTTATGCTCCATTATTATCTGCTGAGCCTTTGGATCTGTAAGGAGAGCATTCTCCGCATCCTTAAACTGCTTATATTCTCCGCTGTCAAGCAAAGCCTGTCCCAATATTGCCGCTGCCTCTAAATAATCCATTTTTAAAATCCTCTTTTCTGTTTATATTATTATAATTATATTAAAAAGCTTTATCTTCTTAATCATTTTTAAATCGCAATTTACCCTTTTCGGTAGCCTCATTACGTCTTGCAAGAGCTGCCTCACATTCGGCGATCTTATCTGCAAGCAAGTTTTTGTCCGGCATTTCAATTTCTGCTCTGCATATCGGAACACCTAAACCCACAAAACGCGCCTCATATTCGGTAACAACATTATCAATTCCGCCGTTTTCGCTGTAATCGGGTTCGGAATGAAGGTCAAACGTGACGTTGTGCAGTACACATCCGAAGTTTCGATAAACCTCCAGAGAATAGTCAAACAGCTCCCTGTTGTCAGTCTTCTGAAAAATACAGCCACGTTCCTTTAAGAGCTTTATATAAAGCGGCATAAAAGTCTCACTCGTAAGTCGATTCTTTTCGTGCTTGGACTTTGGCCACGGATCGCTGAAATTAAGATATATACGTGAAATTTCTCCCGTCTCAAAATAATCCCCGAGATAACGTGCGTTTCCGCATATAAACGCAACGTTGGTAAGTCCTGCTGCGGCAGCCTTTTCCATCGCCGTTACAATAACGTTTTCAACACATTCTACGCCTACAAACATTATGTCCGGATTTTTCGCTGCCATTCCGCATATAAAGTTTCCTTTTCCGCAACCAATCTCAAGATGAAGCTCCTTCTTGTCGCCTTTCCATGCACCTTTTCTTTCTTCAGGGCTGTTTACAAGTAAAAAAGAACACTTCTCAATTCTTGATTTTAAATTCTTTTTCGGTCTGGGTCGCAACTGCAATTCCTCCTTCTTTCGGGCGAACAGACGCCCTCCGACAAATTATACCACAACCCATGCCAAAATTCAACTGTCCCGTAAGAAACATTACTGTAAGCCACACTGCCGCAGACACCCCGACGGCAAAACACCATAAAATCAGGTTTGACGACGTATCCGGAAAGCAGCCCAGGACAAGGCTCCCCGCAGAAGCCATTGCAACAGCAGGCATTGCGGGCATTGCAAGCCACTTAACCGGCATAAAAGGTATGCGTGTACATTTAATTATACAACACAAATTTATCGTACAGGTAATAACCGTTCCGAAAAGCATTCCGGCAATATATCCGTCTACCCCAAACGTCGGAACCGCAAACCAAATTGTACAAAGACGAGCGACCGATCCAAGGAGAGTGCTCACAAGAGCCTCTTTTTGTCTGTCAAGGCCGTTTAAAACACCTGACATCGTCTGTTGCAAATACAAAAGTACACAAAAAATTGACATTTCCTTTAGCAGTATTCCCACGTTTTCTCCGTCGTAAAGCAATTCACCCAACGAATCACCGAAAACAAAGAAAAAAGAAAAAAAGAAAAAACCCATTGTCAAACTAAGAATAATGCTGCGAGATATTCTCTTGCGAGCAAGCTTCATGTTGTTTACACTTACGGCAGAGCTTATTGCAGGAACAAGTGTAGTTGCAACTGCGGAAGTAACTACGGAAGGAAACATTATAAGAGGCATTGCCATACCGCTCAGTCTCCCCAACATTGAAAGACTGTCCGTATAGTTAAGTCCTCCTTTTAAAAAGCGAGCAGGAAGCATTATCGCCTCCACCGTTCCTATCATCGAAGTAACAAACCTACCTGCCGAAATCGGCAAGGATGACTTTATTATCGATGACATATCTCTTCCAAACGAACCTTGCCGTTCCTTGCGTGCTCTTTTTTTCTTAAAAGCCCCCTGCTCTGTGCAAAAGGCAATCATTACAACAAGCAGGTTTGCCATCTCACCAACCGCAGACGACAACGTTATAATCGCACAGGCATTAGTTAAATCAGTTTTCGCTATTGCACCTGCAAAAATAAATATAAATCCAATTCGCACTATCTGTTCAACAATTTGTGATATTGCAGTAGGCGTCACCTTGGACATGCCGTAAAAATAGCCCTTGATTGCGGAGGCAGATGCAACAATCGGAATACATGGAGACAGAAGTGCTATAGAAAGTGCCGTTCTTGAATCTCCCAATATGTTAACTGCTATCGGACGTGCAAATGCCGCCATTACAGCACCGCAAACGCCGCCTGCCGCAAGCAGTAATGCAAAGCCCGCTCCTGCACAGCCTCTGCATGCATCAAGCCTTCCTGCCGCTTTATACTTTGCGGTAAGACCGGAAACCGTAACTGATACTCCCGATGTCAGTGTCAATATTATAAGTGAATACACGGGAAACGTAAGCTGATACAGTCCCATGCCCTCCGCACCTATAAGATTCGACATAAAGATACGGTTTACAAAGCCCATTATTCTCACGATAATCCCGGCCACCGTCAGTTTAAAAGCGCCCGATATAAAGCTTTCGCCTTGCTTTCCGGATTTATACTTTTGCAAATAAAACACCCCGGCATAAACTATACAAAAACTTATGCCGAAGTGTCACAAATAATAACTTTTCGATTTTCTTGCGTATTATTTTATCACGGTTGCATTTTCATGGCACGAAACCCTTACGTTCATACCTGCCGCATTAATGCTCTTAAAAGAAGTACCGTATGCCTCACAGTACGTCAAGGAGCCTGCAGGTGTAAGGTCAAGCTCACGTATGGAATTATAGCTGCAATGAAGTTCTTTAAGCGCCTTAGCTCCGTTTAAATTAAGCTCAGTCAGAGAACACTCACTTATATTGAGCTTCTCCAATTTTGCAAGAGAGCTGAACTCAAAAGAGGTTATACACTTATTTTTACTTACGTTGAGCACGGTAAGGTTTACAAGACTGTATACGTCGGGCATCACGGTAAAGTTATTTTCCGAAATGCTTAGTTCTTTAAGGCCTTCAAGCAGAGACATATCAAGCTCTGCAAGCTTTGTTCTGTCTGCTTTTAATACCTTAAGAGAATTATTTTTTGCAAAGGTAACCTCCGAAATTTCAGTTTCCGAAATATCCAGCTCCTCAAGCTCACTTATGAAGCTTACGTCAAGGGATGTCATCTTCGTTCTTTTAACGGAAAGCTTTTTAAGGTTCTTGAAATACTTTAAGTCATCACCCAAATCGGCAATCATAACGTCATCCAGAATCAATTCCGTAACATAGGTAAGATCTACGGTGTTAAGTCTGTAATCATCCGAATGACCCGCATAGATCTCGGGATAATTTTCCTTAAGCCACTTTAATACGTTAGCTCGTATTGCAACGTTCATAAAATCCACTGCTCCGATTTCCTCAATCACAATGGAATATCCTCCGAAAGGAATATCTTTATAAAATGAACGAGTGCCCGTATACGCATTGGCATAAACCTGTCCGTACACCGATGTTCCGTCGTATTCAACCGTTGCATCGGGAGCAAGCAACGTGCCTGTTAAAATCGTATTCTTTAATTTTACGACACGAGCCTCATAGCAATTAATAATAAGTCTTGATGCAAGATTTCCGGTGTCATTGTGCACCAAAATATAATAATCCGTTAGGTCAACGACTTCTCCCGGAATATTAATAACGGCATAAAAGCCCGTGTTCACGGAGTCAACCCAAATGTACTTAAAATCCGACAAGGAATATCCCATATTACAAATGTTTTTCGGATCAAGATTATATACCAATCTTTTATCTGCACTGCCTGTTGCAATGCAAAAGAAGCCGTTTTGTTGGGGGTCGTCTGCAAAGTTTGTCCATTCGGTGTGCGTAGACTTAAGAGTGGCGAGGCCCTGTGATATTTCTTTTATGTCCTTTACCTCAAAGTCCGTATTCCCTGCGTTATAATTGCTTTCACCCAAGATACTGTCACCTGTAAGTGCAGACTTATTGTTACGCAAAGCAATACCGTCTACGATAAGCTTCAGTGCAACAAACGATAAAACCATTATAAGCACCGACATTATTATAACAGATGGTTTAAAAATACCCTTTATATCAATATATTCAGCCTTTTTGCGCCTTCTTTTTGCGCGAATTTCCGCATTTAGTTTTTCTCGTTGCTTTCTTGTAAGTGCAGGCTTTGAATCAACTGACTTTTTCTTTGATTTCGTTATTGCGTAAATTACTCTCGCAACACCGTTCTCGTCATTTGACGAAGTAATCTTATCCGCCGCTTTTTTTACGTTATCTGATGCATTCGCCACGGCAATACCCATGCCCGCAGTTTTTAGCAAATCAATGTCGTTCTCACCGTCACCTATCGCAACCGTCTCATTCACGTCTATTCCAAGCTTTTTACAAAGCATAGAAAGTGCCCTGCCCTTTGATACCTTCGAGTTTACAAATTCAATATATTCCGGATTCGAGGTAAAGCAGCTTACATCCGAAGGAAGCGCACTTTTTAAAGAGGGAAGCAATCGCGCTGCTTCCTCAGCGGTTTGTATCCATAGAATCTTATTGATCTTCTTTCCTCTAAAAAGCTCCCTGTCTGCTAAATCGAACGCCACAGGAGTTTCATTTGCAAGCTTTGCATAAAGCTTCGATGCCGTGGTGGTTTTATTAATGTATAGCTTATCATCTGCCCAGACAGTTACGACAGACTCGTTTTCTTCTGCAAGAGCCAGTATTTTTTCCACGTTTTCTTCAGACAGACACTCACAATAAAGATCCTCGTTGCTTTCGGGATCAACTATCTTGCTTCCGTTATATGCTATAACAGGTGTATTAAGGCCAAGCTCTGCCCGAAACGACTCAATCGCCTGAACGGGTCTTCCCGTACAAAGCACAAACTTAATTCCTTTTTCGCTGCATCGTTTTACGGCATCAATGTTTTTTTGCGAAATGACGTGGTTCGAGTCAAGTAATGTCCCGTCCATATCACATGCAATCAGTTTACATTTCATAATTTCAGCCTCCGTGGGTTAAATTGCGGCAGGCAAAGTTCTTGCCTCACGCACAATATCCTCATCATCAACAAACACAGGTCTTACAGTCAGTGAAAATACAAAGAAATCAGACTTTTCACCGCCCGCAGACGCCGTACATCTATAAAGTCGAGCTCCTGTTTTTTCAACAGAGAATCGTTCTATTCCCTTTAAGAGCATACCTCTACCGTCTTCGTCACAGAGCAAAGCCCAGCGTGCCTCATTTATCTTGTTTACATCATCAACGGGCAATTTATAAAGTCCCGCATAGGAATTCTCGGCACTGTCCGAAGAAAAGCAACAAAGGGACGAAAAAGCGTCATTCGACAATATATTAAGCCCGCAGCAAACATCATCGATACCGCTCACCGAATAACTTATTTCCCCGTTTCCGAATATCATCCACATAACGGAACAAACTCCGTTTCCGCAATCAAAAGCACCCGAAATAACAGCATACTTTTCGGTTTTGCTTACAAGTCGAGAAGGACACGTGTACTCAGATGCACCGCAAAGAGGCATATTTACACCATCCATAGTAAGCTTTGTAAAGCTGCCGTTTTGCAAATCAAAGCTGTAAAAAAAGTTTTCACCCTTGATATCGAGCATACCGTCCGTAGTCTCTGTTACATAAATTTCCGGCATTTCATCACTGTATGAGCGTTCACAAACAGTCTGAGTCACAGGTAGTTTAAACTGAAGTTTACGGCAGCAGCAACTCTCTATCTCGAGAAAATACTCAAAAGGAGATATTTCCGGCAAGCTGTATCCAAGCTTTATAACTCTTTCCGAGTTCGGTTGACACAAGGGCAACATTACACTGCCTTTGCCGTACAGACCTCGCTGGTTATATAAGAAATAGTTAAGCTCGGTATTTTCGGGAACAGCCTCATCCGATATGTTTTTTACTGCTATAACACCGCCTTTGGGTTCTATTAAGCTTATTTGCAGAGTGTCGTGCGCCTTTTCAACAGAAACCTTATCGGGCATTTCAATAAAGGGAGGTTCCTCGTGCTTCGGTTCTTCAAAAATACAACCACAGCTTTGAGAGCAGTCAAGCTTTACGGTCTGTCTTAAGGTTTCTCCGCCGAAAAGCAATAAAAGTGTATATACGTATGGATTGTCCGCAGAAAAAATTACGGCATTTTCCGTCTTAACCGTAACGACAGCCGTTTGTTCACTGTTTTCGCACTGCACTTCCGTTTCATCGGATGACACAAGCTCAAGCTCGTCATCATAAAGCTCCGCAGTGAGTTTCGCTGAGCCCTTACAAATGCTTCCGCAATCAATCTCCGCATTTACGTTTATGAAGGCAGAATTATCGGAACAACAAGTTGCACTTATTCCGAAACTTCTGATATGTCTTGCAGGACGTGCAACCAAAGTCAGCAAAGGCAAAATGCTTTCCGCCTCTGAATCAAACACTGCGGTAACTTTATTTTCTCCGCTTTTCATAAACTCCGTAACTTCAAATTCACCAAATGATGAACCGTTATTTGAAGCGCAAAGCTTATCGTTAATATAAATACAATACGGAAGACAAACGGGAACAGCTGCAACGTAAATACGCAAGCCTTTCCATGCCTGCGGTAAATCAAAGCACCTTTCATAGACGTACAGAGGAGTTTTTCCCGAACGTTCCGTCATTTTCAGATTCCACGCGCCGTTAAGACTCTTGTATCTCTCTCCTCGGCGCTTATTGCCGCCTATCGCTTCACATCGGCACTTGTAGGGTATGTAGAAAGGCCGTGCAGACAAAATATTAAAATTTCCCGCGCACAAAGCTTCAAAGTCATATGTCGTGTTTTGCATACCCGCGTTACCTCCGTAAAATCATAACAAAGACATTTTACCACACAACCTCTGCCATTTCAACTTTTATCGACCTTTTTAATCACAGTTCTTCTGTTTATGAACTCTTTTATTACAAAACCAATCAGGCAGCGTAGCACGGCATACAAGGGTATTGCTATAAGAATACCTGTAAGTCCCCACAGCTCACCGCCAATAAATATTGCTATTATTGACACAACGGGATGAACACCCAAACGATTCTCTATTATTTTCGGAGAAATCAGATTATTATCAAGCTGTTGTACAAAAACAAACAGCAAAACAGTAAAGATTCCCCTCCAAGGCGATATCAGAATTGCCGCAAAGGCAGCAGGAATTGCACCTATCACAGGACCTATATAAGGAATCAGATTTGACACTCCGCCTATTATCCCAAAGAGCCACGGTGCGGGAAGACCTATAATACTTAAACCGATTGTCTCAATAATACCTACAATTATCGCAACACAAAACTGTCCGCGTATAAAAGAGGAAATAATCATGCCTATTTCCCTGCTGACACGAATTATATCGTTCTGACGTTTGTAAGGAAAAATACCTAACAGCTTTCTTTCAATGCTTACCTTATCCTTTATAAAATAATAGGCGAATATAAACCCTGTAACTACGTCCACGAAAACACTTGCCACATTTTTGTAAATAGTTGCAGCATTTTCGGCAATTTGATTTACCGTCTCCGTAACCTCGCCTTTTGCTTTTGCAAGCAGTCCTTCAAAATGCAAACGCAATCCGCCTTTAGTTCCCTCACCGAACATCGAGTTAAACAAAGTTTCCGTAACCTCATCCGTCTTTTTTGAAATCTCGGGCATACGATTTGAAAAGGAAGCAACGTCATATTTTACGGCAGGCACGGCAAAAACGATAACACCTACTACAACCGTAAGCATTACCGCGAAAATCACACCTATGGCTACGCCCCTCTTCACGCCTTGGCGCTTCTCCATCAAGGTTATCAAGGGGTCTAACATATAAAACAAAATTGCACCTAATACTATTGAAAGAATTATGTGTGCAAGGCCTGAAAAGGCACTCTGCTTCATAGCATCGATGCCTCTCTCCCTACGATAATGCTGTCCTCCCCAATCTCTGCACAGTCACGAAGAAGCAGCGCTCTTCTTCCGTGTGATATATCCTCAAAAACACCGCAAGAAAGCTCCAGACCCTCTATTTCCCCGGTTTCGGTATTAAATAAAAGATCGGAAACGACACCTAAACCCTCTCCGCCGCACTTCATAGCTCGTTTTCCAAGATAACGTGCTTGCTTACAATCGGTTTTACCTTTTTTGGCAGCGCGTTTCTTTTTTATGCTTCTTTCGCTGTATATACTGCAAGATCTGTTGTCAATTTTTAATATATCGGCAAGTGCTATATACCTTTTACCGAAAACAGCTCCCTTAATATCCGCAAAAAAACCTATTACAAAGCCGTCACTGTCATATACGGGCGAATCGATATACCCTATTCTCGAAGCATCCCTCATACATATTACGGGTATTCCCTTTGTTTCGGCAATACGAACCATGGTAAAATTCCTCCCCTGCGTGCAAATAAAGTTGTTCATGTGTTTTATTATTCTTTACAATAAAAATAATAATATGCTTGCTTTTGTCCCACTCAGAATGTAAAATTAAAGCAACGAAAACAAAATATTACGGAAGAGGTAATTTTTTATGAAAAACAGACCGCTTATTGCAATCGACTCACTTGGGCGAAAGATTCCTTCCCCCGAGAGAGCATCAACCTTGCGTTCAGACAGACTGACAGGGCTTTTTTACTTTCTGTGGCTTGAAAATAACAACCGCAAAATCTACAACGTCTCGGAAATAACCGCTAAAGATCCCGAAGCAGGCTACAAGCCTGACTCTGACGTATGGGGCGGTGTAGGTGAATATCACTTTTGGGGAGAACCGTTTTACGGCTACTACTCGCAGGGAGACGAATGGGTCGTAAGAAAGCACATGAAGCTTATCACGGAAGCCGGCATTGACTTTCTTTTCTTTGACACCACGAATGCTCTTATATATAAAGACAAAGTTGAAATCGTAATGAAAGTATTACAGGAGTATCATGACGACGGATTTGATATCCCCAAGGTCATGTTCTACACGAATACACGTTCAGGTGAAACCGTACAGGAAATATACGACAATATTTATAAACCTCGGTTCTGCGAAGATACGTGGTTCTTATTGGACGGCAAGCCCGTAATCATTGCCGTAAAGGAAGAATGCTCGGAGGAAACCGGAAACTTCTTTAATATCAAGATGTCACAGTGGCCCAATGAGCCCGACAAGCTCGGTGGTTGGCCGTGGATGGATTTTGTAAGACCTCAGCGTGTCTTTGCAGACCTTAACGGAAAGCCCGAGGTAATAAACGTGTCCGTTGCCCAGCACCCGCAGGAGAGATTCGGAGACAGCGTTCTCTACGGCGAGACAAGAAACTGCGGCAGAGCCTTTCACAACGGTGCAAACGACCCTTCTCCGAACGCCTATATCCACGGCTACAATTTTGCAGAACAATTTGAACGTGCACTTGAAACAGCCCCTCCGATAATGCTTATCACAGGCTGGAACGAATGGATAGCAGGCAGATGGCCCGGACCCGAAAACAGACCTATAATGTTTGTTGATTGTGCAAATCACGAATACAGCAGAGACGTTGAAATGATGCGCGGCGGATACTTTGACAACTACTATATGCAAATGGTCTCTTACGTCCGCAGGTACAAAGGTTCTCTGCCTTGTGAAACAAATCCATGCGAAAAAACGGAGGTATATGAAAACTTCAGCGACGGAGATATTCCGCGCGATGCCATGGGACAGATAGACCGTTACACGAACTATACACAGCGCAATGCCATTAAAAGTATTTCCGTCAGCCATACAAAAGAAACCGTCACCTTTACAATCACCGCAAAGAAAGATATCGTAAAGGACAGCCGCGGAAGCTTCATGAGCATCTACGTTTCAAACGGAGCGGCACCCGGATTTGACTTTGTAATAAACAAGAAGCCGGATTTTGAAAACAATACCACAGGTGTTTATGCAATCACCCGTGCACCGGCTGACAATTCCACAGAGCGCCCCTGCGACGACCTTAATAACGTAAAGGAAATCGCCCGTGTTCCTATGGAAATAAAGGGAAATACGCTTACCGTAACGTTGCCGCTTTCCATTCTCAATATAAACACCGCTGAAAGCGAAACATTTGAGTTTTGGTTTAAAGCAGCCGACAGCACAAAAGAATACGAAAAGGTTGACCAATTCTACGAGGACGGTGACTGTGCACCGCTTGGCCGCCTTGCGTACATATACAGAGGTAAAACGGTGTAAATTAATAAATATGTATAATAAAATTCGCCCGCAGAGGATTTTCCTTTGCGGGCGAATCTGTTATTTTTTATAACGTTTTATGACTTTCTTTTAAGAATTAATGCCGTGCACAAAAGAACTGCAACGGCAGAGAAACCGGAAACAACACTTCCGCAGCCCTTTTTCTCCGGTGTAACAGTATTATTGTCGTTAGACGTTCCGTCTCCCGCACCGGGGTTATTATTTGATGAACCTGAACCACCGTAATTTACAGTTAACTGTGCAGCAAGAGACGTAAGCTCGGTTCCGTCATTTCCTTTTACTTTGCATATAAAGTAGCAACCGTCGGTTTCCTCAAAGGCGGGAACTACAAGAATCGAAGAATTTACACCGTTTAGAGACAAATCTCCGTTTTTAATCGCGCCGTCCTCTAACAAAACATGAGAATCGGTATTTAACGGATCATCACCTGCTTTTACCATGTACCACTGGTATGCCGCAACGTTTGTTGCAACACATTCAAAGGCGGCAATATTGTTATTTGCGGCTGCCGTATCCCACGGGTCGTCGTCAATTCTGACGGTTGCCGCATTAATGCTTACACAACCCATTATTGCAACAAAAACAGTAATTAAAACTAAAAAAATACTTTTTTTCATAAATCATACACCTGCATTTTCAAATTTCTTAATTATCCTGATATCGTCACCCGTAAGCTCGCAAATCTCAAACGACACAAGCCTTGAAAAAACACGCTCGTCGTAGTAAACGTTCTTAAGCTTTTGGAGAGAAAGATTGGCAGAGATAACCGTTCTTTTATTCTTATTTGCGGCCCTGCGGTTTAATACGTCAAGCAGTATACCGTAACGTGCCGCGGATTGCTTTTCAGCACCAAGGTCGTCTAATATAAGCAAATCAACGCTTGTCGAAATCTTTTCAAGAAGCTCACGTTTCGAGTTGCGTTCCTCGTCCTTACCATAGTAAGTAAGAGTATCAAACAATTCTGCAGATGATATATAAAGCACGGGAACACCTTTTTTCATAAGCTCATTTGCAATACAACTGCACAAAAATGATTTTCCTACGCCCGGCCCGCCCGTAAATAAAATATCTTTTGCATCATCTGTCCCAAAAGTCTCGACAAAGTGCTTTGCTTTTGCAAGTGCTAAAGCCGCCTTGTCAAACGGCGAAGCATTTCCGGTAGAAGTGTCCTTGCTGTAATACTTTAAAAGGAACGCTTCAAAGCCAACGTTTGATGCAACGTTTGATTCTTTTTGAAGCTTTTCGGTGTAAAGCTTCATATAACAGCTACAGATACTGCTCTGCAAACCGTCTTCCTTTCTTTCTCCCGTATCCTTGCACAAAGGGCAGGTATAAACGTTTTCCAAAAAGTCAGGGGCAAATCCTCCGCTCACAAGAAGCGCCTTTCTCTCCTCTGACTTTTTCGAAAGCTCCTGTTGAATCAATGAATACTTTTCACTGCCTTTACCACCCTCAATTGCAAGTCTGCCGAGGCGTACGCCTATACGTTTTACGGCTTCATCCGCATCGCTGTATTCCGGTATTTTCTCGCAGACCTCAGAAAATCTTTCTGCGGCAACGCTCGCCGCCTTAATTCTTCTGGCCGATAATACGGATGCGACCTCTCTTTGAACGTCAATACTGTCTTTCATAAATTACGTACCCTCCGTATATTCTTCCTTATTGTCCTCAGTTTTCTTATACGGTCTTCCCTCAGTAAGCGCGGTAAAAAAATCATCAGAATATTCACGTTGCGTAAAATTACCGACAGGACTTGTAAAGCCTGTTTTATCGCTTTTACCGGAAGTCGCCTTTTTGTCACTTCCTGAGGTTTTTTTATTTTTTTCAAGATAATCTTTTATCTCCGCAGCATTTTTCAATCCCAAACCGTGCCATGTTGTGATAAGCTTATCAAAAGCGCCTATGGTGGGATTGTTAAATCTTGTCCAATCAAGCACAACGGAAAGCTCATCTTCCCCATAACCATAATCAAGAAGCCATTTACGCATTACGGAAATCTCGCTGTCCATAAACGGAGCGTTTCGATTCATCTTTTTTCGGATAAAATCAACAAACCTTCCCAGTTTCGCTCGTACGTCTAAATATTCCTGAAGATCCTTGGCGCTCTTAATATTCTCCGCTTGCCAATTCTCGGCAACCTTTTCTACGTATGCCTTTTTCAACGGCTTTTCACAATACTGCTCGCAGTGCTGAAATAACAGCAATATAACCTCCGGATCAAGCTTCGCGCCCAAAGACCTTATAAGCTCGTACCACTTGCGAGTCATTTTGCCGCCGAAATATTCACATTGTACGGTCCTTATGACCTCATCAAGCTCCGAATTGTTTTCACTGCTTAACGTACATCCCGAAGTACTAATGCTTCCGTATCTTTTTTTAAGCTTAAGCTCAGTTACGTCAGATAGAATAAGGGTTCCGTTTTCAAAAGCTATAAGTTCTCTTTCGGTAAGCTCTGACACTGCATTTTTTAACCGTTCCGCTGAAAACTGCAAAACATTCAGCAACGCACTCTCCGAAGTGTCTTTTCTGTTCTCATGCAAATAACCAAAGTAAATATACAGCTTTACGGCATCGCCGCTAAGTCCCGTAAGATACTCCGTCACAAACAAATTGGAAAGAGAAAAAGAGCCGTAGGTATTGTCGTCTTTTATAATCCTCATAAAAAATCATCTCCTGCTTAAATACCTACACAAGCGGCGCTCTTGCAATCTTTACCGCATGAATAACAAACCTGCCGCGGGGGTCGTCATATTTATGACACGTTGATAAAGTCAAGATATCGCTTGAAGCATCAAGAGCAACGTCAGACGGGTGCAACGAGTCGTTTTTTAATTTATTTAAGAATGAAACGTACTCGGCCTCAGAGCCGAAGGTGGTATCGATGTAGTAATTTTCAGTGGTAGTTTCGTATGCAGAAAAAATCTTCCAGGCAGTAACCTCTGTAGCTGAATAAGTATAAATCATATTATTGCTGTTAAAAAACTCTCTGTCGGCATATTCCTTCAAAGTACCGAACATAGTACCGTTTTGCATATTATGACCGTATACAATATTGTTTCTGTGAAGAGTTCCCCACATATCGTCCTGTCTCAGTGTTTCAAAATCATTACGATAATCAAGGTAAAGAGTTCCCGATAAATTCGGCTCTCCATCGTAATTTCTCTTTAAATAATACTCATTGTCATCAGACTGAAAAACAGGATATTTAATAGTAGAGCGCTTCATCGGCATATAGATGTAAAATCTAAAATCCTTGTACGCAATGCTGAACTGTGCAATACTTTCCGGATCAAAAATATCCGGATAATCAAGCCTTGTCACGTTTCCCTCGGGAAGCACGGGATATAAGGGCGGCTCTCTCTTTGAAAGGAGTTCATTAGGCTGTGAATTTATTTCAAACTTTTCGTTATTTGTCTTATTGAATTCGATATCACGCAAATAATCATTGCTCCGATCAACAATAACAAGCAAAGAAACTGCCATAACAACAAAAGCTATCGCACGGATAAGAGAATTGGTATTAAAGCCCTTATCTTTTTTATTATCATTCTTTTTTATCCGGCGTTCCTGCGTTTGCCTTTTTTCGTTATTTTTGACATAACGGGAATATTGTTCCGGTACACAGAACGGCTTTGTATTCTTTTTTGAATAATAAAAACTCTTTGACTGTGCCATCGCAATCCTCCTCTTTCTGTCAAAGTATATTCTACAACAAATTGCCCGCAAGGTCAACAGCAGACATCCTCCAAATTTTACAAGTAAATTATCACAAAAAACAACAAAGCGGGAGACAGTTTAACAACAACTGCCCCCCCGCTGTTCATAATCTAAAATTTTTAAAAATCGATATTAACCTTTAAACTCAGATGAAACCATTTCAACAACTTCATCTACAATTTTTTCTTTCTTTGCAGTTACTTTAGCACTTGAGCTGTACTCGCCCTTTCTGAGGCCCTCAAGCTCTGCCTCAGCCATGTCTGTAAGAACGTCAGCCTTAACGGTATCTTTTACGCAAGTGTCTTCTTTTACAACATTGCCTTCCTTATCCTTTTCATCGGTCTCCCAAGGCTCTGCATTGGTTACGAGATCCTTAATACCTCTGCACTGTGTAATGTAGAAATATGTGTCGTCGCTGAGAAGAACAAGCTTCGTAGTAACCTTGCCGTCCTTGTACGCTTTGGACTCGTCATATTTCAAGAGTTCAGTAGCAAATGAAGAATTGTCAGAGGTTGTCTTAATGGAAACTCTGTTTTCATCTGTCCAATCAAGTGACAATGCGTAATCATCGAGGACCAAATCTTCTGTCTCGGTATTCTTATTAAACTCGTGCTTACCCTTTGTATCGGCAAAGAGGTCACCCTCTGTCTCTGCAAGAACCTCAAGTGTAGCATCCTTATAATCCTTGATTTCTGTTTTCTTCTTATCAGACTCGGTCTTGTCGGAATCTTTCTTAAGTTCATCCTTAACTTCAAGCTCCTTTATACCCTTACCTGTATAAGTACCGTCCTCAAGAAGTCCCTCGTAGATGAGTTCAACTTTTTCTTTAAGTTCAGCAAGCTCGGTGTTGTACTCGTCCCATTCCTTCTTAAGCTTCTCATATTCCTTCAATGCAGCCTCGTAAGCAGTGTATTCCTTGCTTCCCTCTTCTGCATCGGGCTTTTTGGGTTCTTCTCCGAGTTCCTTCTTAGGCTCATCGGGCTTTTCAACAGCGAACGTATAGAGAATGACCTGTCTGTAAGCATCCTTATCGGAGTTAAACTTCTCTTCAAGCTGTGCATCGGTAGGAGTATAACCTTCCTTAAGTGCCGCTACAAAATCGCTTATGCACTTGTCCTGAACAGCATAGTCCTTATACTCGTCCATAGTCATTCCGCTGAGATAAGACTCAAGGAATGCGCTGTATGAAAGGTTTGAATTCTGTGTATAATACATCTGATACTGGTACGCATACTGAATCTGCGCTTCTACGTTAGCCTTGTATTCATTGCGCTCTGACCAGCTGAGACCATAGCCCTCTTTCTTTGCAATAAGGTAATTTGCTTTCCACTCGCACACGTCATTAAGAGCCTTTTCCTCTGCTTCGGCAATTTTTTCTGCTGTCCAGAAACCCTTGGCATCGAAATCCTTTTCACCTTCGTGAGCTTCTTCTGCTTCTGTGAGCATCTGCTCCATTGCAGAACCGAGGAACAAACGATACTCATATGTCATAACGCGCTTGCCGCCAACCTTGCATACGTAGCTTGTACTGAATGATACAACCAAAATAACGGCAACAAGCAGTGCTACTGCGCCTGCAAGTGCAGCTCCGATAATTTTGATAAGCTTATCATCATAGGATGATACTTTTTTCTTTACATTTTTTGCTTTGCTTTTAGCCAATTAAATCTACCGCCTTTTTATATATTCTTTGGTTTGTTTTAATTATGCAAACATGCTCTATGTATTGTACTCTATTCTTTTCGTTTTGGCAAATCTTTTTTTTAAAAACATCAAAATTTATGAAAAAAAGTTATTTTTACGGACCTTTGCAATACAAATATAGTATAGCAAGGAGGACAAATTTATGAATTACTTTTCCGACGGATACTATTTTTTCAATACAAATAATCAAACCGAGGACAAATCTCCGATGGGATTTTCTCTTCTAAGGACGCGAGGAGTACTTGCAATAGAGCTTCTTCCCGGCGTTATTTCCTCATTGGGTAACGGCCCCGCAATCAGTCAAGCCCGCTTGGTTTTGGCAACAGAGCTTTTTAAAGGTAATACGGGAAATAATTCAGAACCGACAATTAAATACGTCTTTCTTCCGCTGAAGCATATTACACGAATTCCTCTTTCGGATGAAACAAAGAGAATTATAGCAGCGGCAATAATGTTAAACGGCAAACCGGTATTAACTGCAACTCCGCAAAATTCTTCCTTGAAAGCAGAAAATTTATCATGGAGAAATGAAGAACCTCAAAAAAAACTTCCCTCTCCGGTCGTTTTCGACCCTTTTCACACGACAAATCCCGCTTACTCATGGGAAGCCTACCCTTCGCTGCAAGCACTTAATCAAAAAGTTTCGCAACTTAATATTTCCTTGCCGACAAGCCTTGGCACCAATATCGAAAAATCATTCAATAGTTTCGGACACATTTTAGTCGGAAAATATACGGAAGAACTCACTCACCGAAAATTTTTCATACTTGGTGTCCCGACGTCGGCAGAAGAACTTTCCTGTGAATACAACGAAAAGTATAACGCCGCACGCTTTGTTAAGGCGACAAAATATTACGGATCCGCGAAATACGCAGGCTACCACCTTTATTATATTGATGAAGGCTCAACCGCATTGGTCAAGGTCGTAGTCAAGCGGTAAAATGCTTCCTTTACTCTCTCTGTCGGCAAGGCAAGATTCATTCTTATATGGCAAGGACCGTGAAAAATTCTTCCGTCCTGCCAACCTACGCCTACACTCCAACCTGCCTCCAAAAGCTCATCGAGAGTTTTACCGTACTTATTACACCACTCGGTGCAATCTAGAAAAAGCATATAAGTTCCCTCCGGCTTTGTAACACTTATACCGTCGAGGTTATTGTTGATATAATCACAGGCAAAATTTACGTTTTCGCCTATTACCTCTCGCAGCTCGTCAGCCCACTCCATGCCTTCCTCGGAATATGCACCTATCAGGGCGTGCATTGACAGCACGTTCATACTGTTGTAGCTTGAAAGAGAAGATTCCTTTCTATGTCTGTCGCGAAGCGTTTTATCGTAGATTATGTGATAACTTCCTACAAGTCCTGCCAAATTAAAGGTCTTTGAAGGCGCATACAGTGCTATTGTACGCTTTTTTGCATCCTCGCTTATACTCTGGGTGGGGATATGCCTGTTTCCGAAAAGAATTATATCCGACCAGATTTCGTCAGAGACCACCTTAACATCGTATTTTTTGAAAAGCTCCATTGCTAAAGCCAGCTCCTCACGTTTCCACACACGACCGCTCGGGTTATGAGGAGAACACATTATAGCGGCGTGTATTTGCTTTGAAACAATTTTCCTCTCCATATCCTCAAGATCCATACGCATTATACCCTGACTGTCCGCAACGAGAGGACTGTGTACTATATGATAGCCGTTGTTTTCCAACACCTCTGTAAAGCCTATGTACGTAGGTGAATGTACAAGCACGTTGCCGCCTTTTGAGCACATCGTATTAAGTGCCGATATAACACCGCCCAAAACTCCGTTCTCATATCCGATATGCTCCGCCGAAAGACCGCTTACACCGTTTCTTATCTCTTGCCACCTGATAATTGAATTATAATATTCCTCACGAGGCATAAAATACCCGAACGTAGGGTGCTTAAGCCTTTCTTCCATTGCCTCCGTAACGGAAGGTGCAACGGGAAAATTCATATCGGCAACCCACATCGGTATAAAATCAAAATCACCCGTAGGCGGCTTCGGAGCATACTCCTCTCCGTTAAGGTCTACTGCCAAGGCATCCTTGCCTTTGCGGTCAATTATCGTAGTAAAATCGTATTTCATATCGTTGCCTCCATTGCCGGACGCTTTCTCTCCATCATTACGTCCAGTCTCTCCAAATACTCCGGAACACCCTTCATGTTAAAGCTCCTCACTATTGCCCCATCCCGTGAAACAAATTTTGAGACAGCTCCGCATCCACAGGCTATTATCGTCTGGTCCTCCTCCATTATGTGTATATTATACGGACTTTCACAGCCTTCACGGCAATAACACACATTCTCATGATTTCCGAGCTGATTCTTCTGCCTGTACATATAAAAAGGCTTCATCATTAGAGTCTTCGCTAAGCGCCCCGCAGCCGTTGTCATCTCTCCCGTAATATCTGCACGAAGCACCGACTTTTGTTTATCATCATACCGAAGCTCCGAAGCACGCTTAATGCTTAAAGTATGTACGGTAAGGCTGTCGGGAGAAAGATTTTCTATAACTCTGAGCGTATTCATAAAATCTTCAATGCTTTCCCCGGGAAGCCCTGCAATAATATCCATATTAATATTCGTAAAGCCGGCTTCTCTTGCAAGCTTAAAAGCACGAACGGTATCCTCGGGGGTGTGTTTTCTTCCTATTGTATCCAACGTTTTTTGATTCATTGTCTGCGGATTTACGCTTATACGTGTAACACCCGCCTCCTTTGCAACAAGAAGCTTCTCGGCATCAATAGAATCGGGACGCCCCGCCTCTAATGAAAATTCTCTTACAGTCCCTCCCGAAAAAACAGGCTTCAGCATATTAAGCAATCTCTTCAATTGCACGGCGCTCAATGAAGTAGGGGTTCCTCCGCCTACGTAAACACTCTCAAAAACATACCTGTCGCCGACAAGCTCCAGTGTTTTTTCTATCTCAGCTTGGAGAACGTCCAAATATTCATCAACACGTTTTTCATACTGCTTTATAGGACTTGCTGCGAAAGAACAATACGTACATCTTGTAGGACAAAAAGGAATTCCTACGTAAAATCCCGCGCGTTGCGGATATTGCTTTTGTTCCAAAATAAAAGGAGACTGCTTTCTTACAGTATCCATGGTAAGCCTTGCTTTTTCTTCACTCATAAGGAAAAACTTCTCAAAATGCAAAGCTATCTGAGAAGTTGAGAAGCCATCCGCAAGAAGTTGATTAACAATTTTTGTGGGTCTTACACCCGTCATACAGCCCCAAGGCGAGCTATATCCGTAAATTTCGAAAAGTAACAGATAAACGTATCTTTTAAGAGCATTTTCCGTTGAAACCTGAAAGCCCTGAGATACAATTTCATCACCTGCAAAGCTTGCCCGAGCCTTTTCCTCAGTAATTTTTTCATTTTTCAAAACGCGGTCTGCCTCATCAAAGACCGTAATTTCAGCGCAAATCCCCTCTGCAAGAGCGCAGCCGCACACAATCTCCGGCATGCCGAAAATATGTGCAAAGATTTGCATAGCCTCAAAAAAGTGCATGGGAAGCTGCGCTTCCCTGCAATAAAATTTAATATTCAAAACAGCTCATTCCTTTACCGTCATTGCCTAATCGGACCTGGTCAATATCTCTCCCAGCCAATCTTTGACATTTCGCCGTGTCCTGCATAAAATTCAATACGTTCATCCATTGCGAGCAGTCTGTTTAAAGAATGCATCAAATCCGCACCGCTTCCGTATTTAAAATCGGTTCTGCCGTATCCGCCCGCAAAAAGAGTATCACCGGTAAACAGTAAGCGACGCTCCTCATTATACAGACAAATGCACCCCGGTGTGTGTCCCGGAGTATGCATTACCGTAAGGTCAAAATTTCTTTGTGTTCCGTTCTCTTCTCCGCAAAGGGAAAGCACACTGCCTTCTTTAACCTTGACGTCTGCATCAGCATACGCCTTCGGGTCTCCGAAAAGAAAAGAAACGTTAGCTTCTATATCAGTAATAACCTTGCTTTCATCCTCATGGCACACAACACTCGCCTGCGGAAAAGCAGTTCTGTATTCGTCTATAAAGCAAACGTGGTCATAATGCCCGTGTGTGAGGACGATATATTTTACTTCGAGGGTATTTTCCTTCACAAACGACGCAATTTCATCAACCTTATTACCTGTATCAATTATCATTGCTTCAAACAAGCCTTGCTTGTTCGGTATCTCGTTATATACGACGTAGGTGTTAGAGCCGAGGCTTGCACCCGTAAATTGCTTCAGCATACCGTTCCTCCGTTAAAATTCTTTCTTACTGTCTATCAAAAGAGTAACAGGACCATCGTTATATATTTCTACAAGCATATCAGCTCTGAAAATGCCGGTACCTATTTCAGTTCCCGGAACACAAAGCTCACGAAGCTTTGAAACAAAATATTCGTACAGTTCATTGGCTCTTTCGGGATTGGCTGCCGCTATAAAAGAAGGACGTTTTCCCTTACGGCAGTCCCCGAGCAGAGTAAACTGGCTTATGCACAGCACTCCCGTTTTTTCTCCCGCACGCTGTAGATCACCAACGGAAAGATTCATCTTGTCTTCGGCATCCTCAAAAATTCTGAGACCGAGTATCTTATCCGCAAGATAATCCGCATCCTTCTCGGTATCATCATGCGTAACGCCCAAAAGAACGTTAAGACCTCTCTCAATACTGCCGGTAATCTCACCGTTTACACTGACGGACGATTTCTTCACTCTTTGTACAACTGCACGCATTTTATTCTCCTTTTATTTTAAGCAACTCTAAAATCAAATAATCTTTCGAGTTACCTGCACAACTCCTTCTACACTTGCAAGCTTATCAATCAATTTGTCTAATGCCAGGCGGTCTGTAATCTGCACGACAAGGTGTATTATAAGATAATTATCTCTTGTGCTTCTTGAATTGATTGAAGTCATTTTTATACACATCTCGTTAATAATATTTGCCACGGCAATAAGCATTCTTCCGTTATCAATAGCTTCGATAACCACTTCAGCGGGATGCGGACGGAAGGAAGATGCTCCCGATGCCCACCTTACGTCAATAATGCGGTTTGCCTCATCGCGCTTCATCGCAATTACGTTAGGGCAGTCCCTTCTGTGTACAGAAACACCTCTTGCACGCGTGGTATAACCCACAATGGCATCACCCGGCACGGGATTACAGCATCTCGCAAGGTGTACAAGACAATTGTCAACGCCCTTTACTATTATTCCCTCTGCCGAAGGCTTTTCCACAGACTTAGCGGCTTTATCGTCAATGAGCTTTTTTATGAAGTCATCATCTCTTGCACCGCTTTCTGCGTGCTTCTTTATATACAAATCTTTAAGCCTCGACACTGCCTTTTGAGCCGTCATATCACCGAAGCCTATAATATTCATCAAGTCCTCGATCGAACGAAGATTATTTCTGTGCAGGAAGCTCTCAATTATTTCTTCGTCACCGAAAAGCTGCGAATAAGTATATCCTTGACGTTTCAGTTCCTTGTCGAGCATATCTCTGCCGACCTCAATATTTTCGTCTCGGCACTCATTCTTAAACCACTGGCGGAGCTTCGTACGCGCCTCAGAGCTTTTTACCATTTTGAGCCAATCTCGACTGGGTGCTCTGTTGGGAGAATTAGACGTAAGAATCTGCACCATATCGCCTGTTTGCAGGCAGTAGTCAAGCGGTTTTAATTCACCGTTAACACGTGCTCCTACCATTTTGTGTCCTACGCCGCTATGTATTGCATAAGCAAAATCTATGGGATTAGAGCCTGCAGGCAGAGATTTCACGTCTCCTTTCGGCGTAAACACAAAAACCTCGTCCGTAAAAAGGTCCATTTTGAACGCTTCCATAAAGCTGTCCGTGGTGTCCATATCCTTTTGTACGTCAAAAAGCTTTCGCACCCACTCAAACTTCTTTGCCTCGTTTTCATCATGGCCCTCTTTTCCGCCCTCTTTATAGCGCCAATGTGCCGCAATACCGAGTTCTGCCGCATTGTGCATATCCCAGGTTCTTATCTGCGCTTCAAATGCAATTCCGCCGTGTCCTATAACGGTTGTATGAATTGATTGGTACATGTTGGGCTTGGGAGTTGCAATATAGTCCTTAAACCTCTGCGGAACAGGTGTGTACAGCTGGTGGATAATTCCCAATACACGGTAACACTGCGCCACGTTTTCCACGATAACACGAATGGCAAGGAGATCGTATATCTGATCAAGCTGCTTGTGTTGGCGTTCCATTTTTTTCTTTATGCTGTAAAGATGCTTGGGTCTTCCGTCGAGGTGTGCGTCAAAACCCTCCGCTTCTATTGCGGTCTTAACCGTAGAAATAATATTTTTTATATATTCTTCACGCTCTGAGCGTTTCTGACTAAGCTGAGATGCAAGAGATGCATAATTTTCCGGCTCAAGATACTTAAAACAAAGGTCCTCAAGCTCCCATTTGATTCTTGACATTCCGAATCGGTGTGCAAGAGGAGTATATATATCAAGTGTTTCCTGAGCTTTTTTTCTTTGTTTATCCGTATTTACGTACTGGAGAGTACGCATATTGTGAAGTCTGTCAACAAGCTTTATTACTATAACTCTCATGTCCTCTGCAATAGCAAGGAACATTTTACGGAGGTTTTCAGCCTGCTGCTCTTCCTTTGTGGTATCGCCTATTCTTTTAAGCTTTGTAGCGCCGTCCACCAGATTGGCAATTTCCGCACCGAATTCCGCCTGAACGTCATCATACGTCATGGAGGTATCCTCTACCACGTCATGAAGCATACCCGCAGTAATGCAGTTCACGTCCATCTCCATATCGGCAAGCATCCCCGCGACCGCAATCGGATGAATTATAAACGGCTCTCCCGACTGCCTCAGCTGTCCTCTATGCATGGTATCCGCAACAAGAAAAGCACGCCATATCTTGTCAACGTTTGCGTTCGGATAATTTCGTTTTGCAATCTCCATTATTTTCTTGACGTTTGCTGTATTAATTTCGTTTATATTTTCCTCTGTCATCCTGCCACCCCACGTCAGCTTCGCTTCAATTCATTAAAAAGTTTTGAATCGTTGAGATTTCTTTTTTGGGCAGTTCCGTTACCGTCAGTCATAAAACAGTAACTGCCCTTTGCTTCTTTCTTTATGAATCCAAGCTCCTTAAAAACCTCCAGACCGTATCTTATCTTAAACCATGGCAAGTCAATGCCTGCGGCCTTAAGAGATGCCTTTACTTCATAAAGAGTGTCGAAAACAAATCGATTACCGGACTGCTGAAGTGCTCTGTAAAAAGCAACCAATTCATCTCTGGTAAAAGAAAACGATTCATTTATACGCTCAATGCAATCAGCGACATTTTCATTGTACACTGATTGAACCTTTTTCGCAACAAAATATTCATTATCTATTATATCAATTACGTTAAGTGATACACTTCTCACACCCTGCCACTCATTTACGCCGAGGCTGTACACACATGCACAGCCTTCTATGCTGTTTACCATTTTATTATAGACAGCAGTATTAAAGGCTATACCTTCGGCTATGCCGCCGTTTAGACATTCAGGGTTTCCCGCAAATCTGAATTTCAGGTGTTTCTTTGTTTCGCCTACGGCATTTGAACGCACAAACTTAAAACCGTCCGTAATAAATACGGGCATCGGATTCCCTACACCGAAAGGGCCCATGCTTTCCACACGTTCGGCAGTTTCAACGGTCAGCATCTCCTGCGGCAGATAACAATCTATGCTTTTGGGCAAAAAGTATCTCGTTTCGCTTCGCTGTCTTGCAACGTCTTTACCGGTGAGTTCCAAAAGCTTTTCAATGTTATTAACGGCTACCGTAAAGCCCGCTGCCATCTCATGGCCTCCGAATTTGCACATAAGCTCAGAGCCGCAAAGCAGTGCTTCATATATATTTATTCCGTCAACAGACCTCGCTGAGCCTCGCATGTATACGTTGTCCTCATCATCGGTTTCTCTTCCCGAAAGAACGATTGCAGGCTTGCCGTATTTTTCAACGAGCTTTGATGCAACGATTCCGGTAACACCATGATGCCAATCTTCTCCCGCTACAGCTGTAATAAAGTCTGTATCCCGTGTAAGCATATGTTCCGGCGATGTTGCCTGTGCAGTAATTTCACTTTCCGTATGCTGGCGTAGAGTGTTAAGTTCATTTAACCTATTGAGTATTTCTTCTGCCGTTTCCGCATCCTCAGAAAGCAAAAGCTTTAATGCAAGCTCCGCATCTCCCATGCGTCCTGCCGCATTGATTTTAGGAACAATTCCGAAAGCAACCGCCCTTGCGGTAAGAATACCGTCCTTTGAGCGGGCACTGTCTGTCGCAAGTCTTACTCCCGGCAAGCTTTCTTCCGCAAGAAGCAGTCCGTTTTTAACGATAATACGGTTCTCGCCCGTAAGAGGCATTGAATCTCCCACCGTTCCGATTGCCGCAATAGGAAGATAAACGCTTACGTCTTCAACACCTATGGTGTATGCAATAGCTTCCGCCACCTTAAAAGCAACACCCGCGCCTGCAAGCTGTTTTGTGGGGAAAGAGCTGTCTTCTCTCATCGGGTCTACAACCGCACAGCAATCAGGCAGCTTTTCAGCGCAGTTGTGGTGATCCGTCACAACAACGTCTATTCCTAGGCTCGAAGCATATTCTATTTCCGCAAAAGCGACAATACCGGTATCTACGGTGATAATAAGGCTCGTTCCGCGTGATTTTATGGTGTCAACGGTCTTTTTCGACAATCCGTAGCCGTCTCCGAATCTGCTGGGAAGCAAATAATCGACGTCCGCCTCTAAATACACCGTTAAAAAATTATATAATATTGCCGTGGCTGTAACGCCGTCAGCATCATAATCTCCGAAAATCGTAATGTGCTCACCCGAATCTGCGGCAGCAAGAATTCTCTCAACCGCAGCAGCCATATCAGGCAACAAAAAAGGGTCTGACATATTTGACAAAGTCGGATTAATGAAAGCTGACACCTCGCACTCATCGACAATACCGCGCGAATGCAAGACACGCCTTACAACATCGTTTTCACAACCTGCAAGCGTGGCATCTTCTCCTCTGTCCGCTAATTTCCAAACCGTATCAAACATATTCATGACCCTGTTATCTTATTATTTTACTGAAATAATTACCGAAAATAGTTTACTTTTTAAAACAAAAAGACCTGACATAATCAGGTCTCCTTATCCTTCGCTCAAATAAGCAATTCAAGCATTCCGCACACATTTATACAATCTGCGGAGCTCATATAACACAATCGTGTCATCAATACTTGCGCTTTCTGGCTGCCTCAGACTTCTTTTTTCTCTTTACGCTGGGCTTTTCGTAGTGTTCTCTTTTTCTTACCTCGGCAAGAACACCTGACTTTGCACAAGATCTTTTGAATCTCTTAAGCGCGCTGTCTAAGGATTCATTTTCCTTGATTCTGATCTCTGACACTCTTATCCCTCCCTCCAACGGTAGTACCTGCAACCGCTTAGCCATTATGTGACTGCCTAGCTGCACGCCTCCATGCATCAATCAATATTATGCTGCGACATCCTCCGTAAACACAAAAGTATGCCTGCAACCGAAATAATAGCATGGCTGCTACTACTTACTATTTGGGCTTGCCGCACTATGCGATAAAATAAAACCGAAACATGCGACAACGTAGATAATTATACAACATACAAAATTCTTAGTCAATATCCCAAAAAAATTTTTTTGTGCTTTATAAGAACTCCGAATCAAAAAGTTTGCTTCCCAATTAAACCTCTTGCGAATTTTTACGATTAGTTATATACTCTATTATTGAAAGGATTTGATTGTTTATGACACGAAAGAACAACGAAAAAAAACAGGCTTGCGAGAAGCAGAGAGTTTGCAGCGTAGGCGGAGAGGCACTGCTTGAGGGAATCATGATGCGCGCGCCCAACGGCTATGCACAGGTAGTAAGAACTCCTTCCGGCGAGCTTTCCATAGAAAAGAAAAGACAAGCAGCTCTCGGCTCCGGAAATTGGTTTTTAGAGCTTCCGATGGTAAGAGGTACAGTAAGGCTCTTAGACTCTCTTATAGTCGGTACAAAGGCTTTATTTAATTCAGCCGAGATAAGCGCAACGGAAGACGACCCTGCATATACACCCACGAAATTTGATTTGTGGATAGAAAAGCACCTGGGAGAAAAGGCTATGAAGTTTTTCATGGGAATATCACTTGTACTTGCAGTGGTGCTCTCCGTTACACTTTTCTTTATTCTCCCGCAGTTAATTTCTTCCGGTATAAAAGCATTACTCGGACTCTTTCATATCACGATGAATACCGTGGCGTTTAATACCGTTGAGGGAATTTCGCGTTTCACCATATTTCTGCTCTATATGCTTGCAGTTTCACAGATGAAGGATATCAAGCGTGTATTCATGTATCATGGTGCAGAACATAAAACTATACATTGCTACGAGCACTTTGACGAGCTTACGGTGGAGAACGTGCGTAAATACTCGAAGCACCATCCCCGTTGCGGAACGGCGTTTCTTTTCGTGGTAATGATTATCAGCATACTTGTTCATTGTCTGCTCCCCGACCTCGGTGTGTGGCTTAACATTTTAATGAGACTCGTAACGCTTCCCGTAATTGCCGGAATTGCTTACGAATTTAACCGCTTTGCAAGCAGGCATGAAAACAAATTCGTAGACATCCTGCGCGCGCCCGGAATGGCTATGCAAAGATTTACCACCAAAGAGCCTACGGACGACATGATAGAGGTTGCAATCACCGCTCTTAACGAAGCACTTTCTCTTGACGAGGCACCTGACTACGGTGCAAAGCAGACCGAAGCCGAAACAGAGGCAGCGACAGAGTCTGAGACTGCAATTGAAAGTGAAAACTGAAATTTAAATTGATTATGGATAACATCACTTTAGGGGAACTTAGAAAAAACACCATAGGTAAGCTGAAATCAAACGGCATTGATTCTTCGATGCTGCTTTGCGATATGCTGCTTATGCATTTTTTCGAGGTTTCCCGTCTTTTTATAATGACCAACGCGGACTTCGTTATAGATAATACCGATGAAGCCGTGCAGGAAAAATCTGCTGAATTTACCTCTGCCGTAATACGACTTTGCAAGGGTGAGCCGATACAATATATTCTCGGCACGGCTGATTTTTACGGTCTTAAATTTAAGGTTACACCCGCCGTTTTAATTCCCCGCGGAGATACAGAAATTCTTGTTGAAGAATTAATAAAAACAGCTAAAGAAGTCAAAAAAGCTCCCAAAATCCTTGATTTGTGTTGCGGAAGCGGCTGTATCGGCATTTCCGCAAAGCACAGTCTTTCAGAGGCTGACGTCACGTGCAGTGATATTTCGCACGAAGCACTCAGTATTGCTATGGAAAACTGTAAAAACATACTTGGTTCTTACGATAAGGTCAATTTTCTCTGCGGCAATTTTCTCGAAAGCGTCAAGCCCGGTGAGAAGTTTGATATTATCGTGTCAAATCCTCCGTATATTCCCACAGATGACATAAAGGGGCTTGATGTTAACGTAAAAGACCATGAGCCGCACCTCGCACTTGACGGCGGAAGCGACGGCCTTTCCGCATACCGCATAATTACCGAAAACGCCCCGCACTGTTTAAACGACGGCGGTGTTCTCATGTATGAAGTAGGAATAAACCAAGCACGCGACGTAGCCGAGCTTCTCGAAAAGTCAGGCTTTACCGACATAAAGATAATTAAAGACTTCGGAAACATAGAAAGAGTCGTTGCAGGCACGCTTAAAAGTTCTTCCGAAAGCGTTAATCAAGAGCCTTGTGAAGAAAAAAAAACTGATGTCATACAAAAAAAGTCTCCGCTTGACGAAGACATTACAACGCTTCCCGGAATAAAAAATGCAAGAGCGGCGCTTTTTGCAAAGCTCGGAGTACAAAAAATCAGAGATTTATTGGAGCTCTACCCTGCCAGATACGAGGACAGAAGTAAACGCACCTCAATATCGGAGCTTATCCCGAATACGGATGCCACGGTACTTGTCCGAATTACAAGCAAAGCATCAAGAATGCTTAGAAGAGGCCTTACCGCCACATTCTTTACGGGAAAAGACTCAACGGGAAGTATAAAAATAACGTTTTACAATCAGGACTACGTAAAGCGTGTAATAAACGTAGGCGGCGATTATCTTTTTTACGGAAGAATATCGGCAGACGGCTTTTCGGGCGGTAAACAATTACAGCTTTTAAACCCTGCTTTTACAGACGCTTCAGATGCTTTAAAAGTTGCAAATTTTGAAAGACTGCTCCCCATATATCCATTGACAAAGGGATTGACACAGTCAGTAATACGAGATGCAGTAACTGCCGCAATCAGAATAGAAGACAGTCTTTCAAAGGTAAGTGCAGAGAAAAAGGCCCATATCTGTGAAATACCGCTCAAAATCAGAGACTCCTACGGCTTAATTGGCAGGGAAGCTGCAAAAAGGCACATTCACTTCCCTTCCGATAAAAAAGCCGCAGAAAAGGCCCACAAGCGCATTGTTTTCGACGAGCTTATCGAATTACAGCTTATGCTCTTCCATATGAAAAGCAGTGTTGAGATAAGTGCCTCATCTAATGGCATACGTTTTAGTCAAGTCGATATGACAGATTTTTACGGTTCATTGCCATACAAGCTTACGGACGGACAACAAAAAGTTATCAGCGATATTTTTAGTGACATGGAGAGCCCCAAAATAATGAATCGGCTTGTCATAGGTGACGTGGGTTCGGGAAAAACCATTGTTGCAGTTGCGGCAATGTACAAGGCAATAAAAAACGGATACCAGGCGGTATACATGGCGCCGACGGAAATTCTGGCTGAACAGCACGCCCGGAACATCAAAAAAGTGTTAGAGCCATTCGGGATACGCGTAGGACTTCTTACAGGAGCCCTGACATCTGCAAACAAACGCAAAATACATGATAAAATTGCAAAAGGAGAAATTGACTGCATTATCGGAACTCACGCACTTATTCAAAAGGACGTCCGTTTTCACAAGGCAGGAATAGTTATTACCGATGAACAGCACCGTTTCGGTGTTCGCCAGCGTGCAATGCTTTCGGAGCTAAGCTCTGTAACTCCCGATATTCTTGTAATGACTGCAACTCCTATCCCGAGAACGCTTGCACTCATTTTGTACGGAGACCTTGATATCTCAACGCTTGACACACTGCCTACCGGAAGACTTCCCATAAAAACCTACCCTGCTACGGGCGAGATGCGTAATCGTGTCTACAATTGGGTTGCCGCAAATGCACGCAGCGGATTTCAGGCGTATATAGTACACCCTCTCGTAGAGGATAAAGAAGAAGCTTCAGAGGATACTTCTCTTCCCGGTGCAATTTCAGCCGTTTCAAATTATGAAAAATTATCCCGCACGGTATTTTCGGATATCACAACGGGCTTGCTTCACGGCAAAATGAAGCCCGCAGAAAAGGAAGCTGTAATGCGGCGTTTTGCTGCAGGGGAAATATCCGTACTCTTTTCTACGACTGTAATCGAGGTTGGCGTAGACGTACCGAATGCCACGATAATGGTAATTGAAAACGCAGAGCGATTCGGGCTATCACAGCTTCACCAGTTACGCGGACGTGTCGGAAGAGGCGCTAAGCAATCACACTGCACTTTAATAAGTGATTCAAAGGCAGAAATCGCACAGGAGAGAATAAAGCTATTGTGTTCTACGACAGACGGATTTGAAATTTCCGAAAAAGACCTTGAATTGAGAGGACCCGGAGAACTGTTCGGAACAGCACAGCACGGACTGCCCACCTTTAAGCTTGCAAACCTCTATGACGACATTGATACGCTTAAAGAAGCACAATCAGCAGCAAAGGAAATTGTCTCTACTCTTTCATCAGAAGAAAATAATGAGTATGAACAATATTACAGATATGTTGTCGGAAAGACACCGGAGCTTATTAATTTGTAATAAAAAGCGAGCAGGACAGATAAGATAAACTTACCTGTCCTGCTCGCTTTTAAACGTTTAAAATCGCAACAGCTCTTGGGCTGATGATTCATTGCCAAAAAACCCGACCGCCGCGGCCATATTCCGCGCTGTGCGCAGCCTTAACTTTTCAACCAAACGGAAGCCGGCTGATCGAACAGTAAAAGAAGGCTTATACGGCTCTTGTAACCTTGCCGGATCTGAGACAAGAAGTGCATACGTATGCGTATCTTGCCGCACCCTTGGAATCAACAATCTTAACGCGTCTAACATTTACTTTCCAATTTCTCTTAGCACGTCTGCTGACCTGCGAACGAGTAATGCTAATATGACGACCAAACATCATATCCTTGGAACAAACTTCGCATTTTGCCATTTAACACACCTCCCTAATAATCTATCAAACAGCACGTAGTATTCTATCACACTCAATCACCATTTTGCAATAGGTATTTTAAAAAATTTTACAATATCCGAAATCATCGTAAAAACGCCTGAAAGCAATGATGAAAGAGCCTTATTATCTATAGGTTCCCGGCGGTAAAATTTTGTCGAGAAGCTTTTTGACAAAATCTTTATCTGTTTGCAGCTTCTTTCCTACGTAATATCCTGCGAATATACATGCGGCAATTATAACAGTCTCAATAATTCCCGCAAAAACCAATGACAGGCCTATTATGAGACCTAAAGCGGCACCGTTTACACAATAATAATGACTTCGGTAAAACTTATATAAACGTCTTAACATTACGGAACCCTCCCACTATGCTTCCTGCTGCGTAACGCCGTCCACACTTACGGTAACACCGCTCACTTTAATTTCCATTGAATTTTCAACGGACTCCTTCACTCTCTCCTGAATTCCTTTGCAAAGAGCAGGCACGTTAACGTCGGTAAACACTTGTATTTTTACTGAAATTTCCGCATTGTCGTTTTTATATAAAACCTTTGCTTTTGCATCCTTTACGCCCTGAAAACGCTTTGACATGGCAAGAGCAATGTTTTCTATGGAATTTGTCGAGATACGTATCAAGCCCTCGTCTGTTTTAAGGCAAATATACTTTGCAGAGCGCTTGCCTCTAAGTCCCGAGGTTAAAATAGTTAACGTTAAAAGGAAAAACACCAAGCCGACAATAAAAACAACCACGTCATATGCGTTTGACTGATATAGATTCACTTCAATATAGTCAAGCAGCTTAGACATTATAGTCTTGTCGCCGAAAGGGGCAATCATTATAATTCCAAACAAAATCATTGAAACAAACGAATACACCGCAACACAAATTCTGAAAAATAAATTCACACAAAAACCACCTTTACATTAAAGTGCAGAACCCTGCTCTGCAGGCTGTTCATAGGACGAAAAATCAATTCCCTGAACGTGTATATTCACGGAGTCAACTGCAACTCCGGTCATATTCTCAACCATCTCCCGAACTCTCTCCTGTATATCCCAGGCAACGTCGGATATCTTGTGACCGTACTTCACTATTACGTACAAGTCAATTACGGCCCTGTCCTCCTTCATTAAAACCTTAACACCCTTAGTGGGATTTCTTCTGCCAAGCGCCTCAACAATGTCTCCTGCAATACCGGTACTCATTTCCGCAACAGTTTCCAACTCCATAGCCGCCGCACCGGCGACAATTGCAATCACCTCGTCAGTTATCGCAAGATCATTCATTTCATCATCATCTGACTCAGGCTCAGCAAGCGAACCGGTAGAAATGCGGTCCTCATATAAATCGTCCGCACTTGATAAATCTCTGTCCGTACCGCTCATTACGCAATCCCTCCCGAAAGCTTACATTTGCAACACAACCGCTTTTTGATATTCTAACATACTATTTTTGACTTTTCAACTAAAAAGCACCTGCGACACGCAACATGCCGCAAGTGCTTTAAATTCATAATTCACAGCTGTCTAAACACAGCCTTAATGACCATGGCTATTATTTTCTCTTTTTAAGAAATACAACAGCAGCAGCCATAACTGCCATAACAGCAGCACCGGAAGCAATCACAGAACCGCAACCTGACTCCTCTTCAGCAGGAACCTGTGTAGGAGCTGTTGTGGGAGCTGTTGTAGCAGGAGCCTCTGTCTCTTCAGCAGGAGCCTCTGTCTCATCAGCAGGAGCTTCTGTCTCATCAGCAGGAGCCTCTGTCTCTTCAACGGGAGCTTCTGTCTCAGGAGCCTCTGTCTCAACGGGAACACTCTTGTCAAGGTATGTTCTGTATGCAACAGCACAGTTAACAAGATCCGCACCGCCTGCGATAGTACCCGTAGTAACAGCCTCATGGTATGTACTTTCGGGAGCCATGCCCTCTGCATACATAGAAGCAGCAATCCAGAAGTTCATATTGTAGTTAGGTGTAGAAAGCTCAAGAACGTAAACGCCGGGCATGAGTCTCTCTTCAAGCTCAATACCTGTTCTCCAAGCAGAGTTTGCAACCTCAGCTTCACCGGAAGCAATAGGCTCACCATCAACAGACTCAAACAAATCGCCTGTATCCTCGTAGATAGCTACGTTGAGAATATTCTTATACTGCTGATCTGCATGTGTACCGCAACCAAACTGGATGAAGTCTGCGGGAACCTTAAGCTCAATACGCTGAATAACAGAAGCGTCAGCAGAACTGAGCCAAACAACAGAAGAACCCGTTGCATCTGTGTAAGCATCAAAATACTTAGTAACCTCATAAGCACCCTCGATGCCGTCCTCGCCCTCAACCTGTGCATATGAAATATCAGCACCGAAAGTAGCGAGAGATGAAACGATGCCCATACTTGCGATCATAGCAACAGCTATGATCAAAGAAATAATCTTTTTCATTTCTTCCTCCTATAAAATAGAAAATATGATTGAGTAAAGGGCAAAATACCCTCATCACTCTTACTGCTTGAAATTATACACCAAGCTCAACATATTTGCAACCCCAAAAATATTCAGTACTATAATATACCAAAACCCGCCCCAAAGCGGGGGGTCCGGTAATCCCTCTTATTTTAACCGATAACAATCGGTTATTTTAAAACATTAAGATTTTTTAAGAGGATATGTTTCTGCATTGACAAGATATCTTCTGATGGCAACAACGTCTGCCATATTAATCTTGCCGTCGCCTGTTACGTCACCTGCATCCTCAACCTTCAAAGGATAGGTATTCGGATTAACAAGGAATCTTCTGATAGCAACAACGTCTGCCATATTAACCTTGCCGTCGCCTGTTACGTCACCAATCATATAGTCATCCGAAGGAGCATCTGTAGGTGCTTCTGTGGGAGTCTCTGTAGGTGCTGCCGTGGGCGCCGTTGTAGGAGCCGTCGTAGGTGCTGTTGTAGGAGCTGTCGTAGGTGCTGTTGTAGGTGCAGCCGTAGCATTGACTACGGTAATTGAAGCAGATGCACCATCAGCGAAATGGAACTCATTAAGGTCTACGTCACTTGCCATCATAACTTCGATGATCAAATCATAAGTTCCGGGAGCAACGTCCTCTCCGATTAAGAGCGTAATTGCCATAACATTACCGTTAATGTCAATAACCTCCTCTGCATCAGCCATACCAATGAATTTATCAGTAGCACAGTTTGTTCCGTCAGTTATTCCAGACACAGTTCCAAGCGTATAACCTACGAAAGTGATACCCTCAGGGGCCTTAAGATTCAACTGAACACCTAAGATGTTTGCGTCAAAGCCTGAAGCAAACCAGCCTATAGTAACGGTTTGACCGGGAGTTCCCGAACCGCTTGTAAGGTACATGTTCTCACCGCCGGGTGTCGCAGTAGGCTCATCAGTAGCAGTAGTAGAATAAGGCTGAACATTTGCAATACCCAAAGCCGCATAGCCGTAAGAACCATCACCAAGGTCTATCTTACCCCAGTACTTACCATTCACCTCAACTACCTCAACTACCTCAAAGATATCGTTGGGGCTAAGCTGTGTAACAATATCACCGGTAGAAGGTTCGTTACGAACGTTAAGTCCGTCACCAATCATAATGTAGGTTCCGGGCTGTGTATAATAGCCGTTTATAACTTCGTTAGGTCCTGTCGTAGGATCAGTTGTAGGTTCTGTTGTAGGCTCTGTTGTGGGTTCTGATCCTGCACCGGATGAGTATGTTCTGAAAGAAATACCGCCGTTAACCAAATCAACTGCTGCACGGTTAGAATCATAAACCACGTCGTTAGCCTGAGGAGCCATTCCTTCTGCATAAGAAGAAGTAGCAATCCAAAGACCGTTTGCATTACTCGGATTTGAGAGCTTAAGTACGTAAGAACCTGCAGGAATTGAAGTTCCGATGAAAAGTGCAGTTCTCCAACTTGAATAGTAAATTGTAAGCGTTTCTGCTGCA
>JAZPZG010000080.1:0-2430 GCA_045544575.1 Clostridia bacterium | reverse complement strand
TCTTGAAGGCAGGAACCTGATGTCCGAAGAAGTTCTTCTCAAATTCCTCCATCGCTTTGAAAGGGTCATAGGAACCAAGAAAATGGTTGTTGCGTGCAAAGGGTGTAAGTTCAAACATAACAGAATCCTCCTTATAGATTTGTAAGTGTATTATTTGTTGAAAGGAGCAATTTTATTCGAGATCCAGGCGCCATTCGGATCTCTTCCTTTCACGATTATATTGTAAATCTGATTTGTTACACAAATGTTATGAAAAGTTGTTGTAGTTGTAAATATTAGCACTCTGCCACGGAGAGTGCTAATTGTATAATATTAAAAATACGAGATGCTCGATTAAACAACGTGAATGTGTTAGCAAACATCGGGGCGATTTGCTAACTCAAACAATTATCAAATAGAGATTATATTTGATAAACTGTACGTCTCTTGGTCAAAGACTTTGACCATATATAATGTCTTTAACGGTCATTCCCATGGAAGCCGCAGCTCGAACGATCGAACGGATAGCTGCATTCATTCCGGGTGCATCTCTGCCGCTTGTAAGTACAATATCCGATGCTTTTTTTGACACGGAATTCCGCAAATGAGTCAAAACGCCTTGATTTATTCACACTTATATGCTATAAAAATTTAAATCGGTTAAAAAAAGATCACCCCTTGTCTTTCAGGGGAAGGGGGAAAACAAAAGGAGGCATTAAAAATGAAGAAAACATCCCTATTAGTAACAATACTTCTTCTTTTGATTACCGTTTTTGCATTTTCCCTTACGGCGTGCAATAATGAAGTTGGCACGCTCGAAACGCTCAAAAACGAATACGGTATCGTTGTTGACGGAGGTAGCTTTGAAGAAGGCTCTACCTTGGTAAGCAACGAGATCGTGGCGACCACAAAAGAAGCAGCGGAAGTTCTTACGGCAATTGCCGATAAGAACTACAACAAAGACGGTAGCGTATATATTTTCGATATTTACGTTACGAAAGACGGCGCAAAGGTTCAACCAAACGGAAAGGTCAAAATAACGATTCCAAATCCTGGCATTGCCTCGTCCGATTGCGTTGTTTTCCACATTAAGTCGGATAATTCCGTAGAGGAGATTATTCCTGCCGTTTCAGATAGCGCAATTACCTTTGAGTCGAGTAGCTTTTCTTATTTCATTTTAGCAGAAAAAAACGAGTGTATCCACTCTTTAGACAGATGGATGGTTGCTGAAGAGGCTACTTGCATAAAAGAGGGCTTGCAAACCCGTAAATGTATGCTTTGCGGTGAAGTAATATTTAGCAAAAATTATTTGGCAGATCACGAATACGGCGAGCTTATTCCCGAGGTAAGTCCTACTATATTTGAAGAGGGTGTTATAGCTCACTACGAATGTACAACCTGTGGCGGCATCTTTAACGAAAGCAAGGAAGCAGTTACCTCAACTTCAATAGAAAAGGTTGTTCCTGAAATTTCTATTTACTTAGACGGCGAAGCCGTTGCAGAGTTTACCGTTGATGAAACGACATCTGGTAAAATTTCACTTTCTATTGCGGATTTAGAGGTGACGGAAGGTCAGCTTGTTACCATTTGTGATACCGCTAATGCAGAGGTTATTTACGAATATACCGTGAGTGAAAAACAGTGGAGTAGCTTAGGTATTATTGATGGTAATATTGATCCCACGAGTCATAAAGTACGCACCACATCTGTATCTGACATTAACTTTACAATCAATAAGGATGGAGCAGCCGAGCTTACTATGGACGGCTACGTACATAGTGGTGTTGTTATAGAAGTAACCAGCTCCCGTAGTGCGGGTGTGCCCGTGCTTTTCACGATGAGCAAGGTTGATTATTACAACGATCCCGAGATGCAGGCATACGTATTCGGTCTTTTCGGCTCGGATGGAAGCACCTCTCTCCGTATTATAGATATGGACACCGACACAGTCTATGACTACGATGATCTCAGCGCCACGAACGCCTGGGACAAGTGGTCCTATTCCCGTGGTGCAAACGGCGAGATAGTCTTTGCTGAGGGCTTGTCTGACTGGTGGCTTGCATTTGACATAGGCGGCGACGGTAAGATAACTCTAACACGTCATAATCATCCGAGTAGCGTAAAGCCTACTATCACCGTTTTTGACGGGGAGACGATTGAGATGGAGAAGATTACCCTTGAGGTTGGCAGCGACGAGTATAATTATTACACCTGGCAGCTAACCGACGAGGCATTCTCAAGACAGAATGAATGGCTTGAGTATATCGCCCTTAATAACATCACTATTTACAAAGGATTCCTTACTGTCGATGCGGGATGTAGCTTCTACATCGGCGACGATTACAGCATAAAGCCCTGGACGCTTCTCTCTATGGTATACGTAGAAGAAAATGCCATTGATAAGTAAGTCGGATCGTAGCCATGTCGTTCTGTGAGCCAAGGAGTTGAGTA
>JAZPZG010000079.1:0-33806 GCA_045544575.1 Clostridia bacterium | reverse complement strand
AACGGCTCTAACGGCGTTGAAACAGCTGATGCACAGGCTATCATTCAGCACATCAGAGGTACATCTACTCTTGAGGGTTGCTACCTTGATGCTGCAGCTGAAGTGAACGGCGGTACTATCAACATCATTACTGTTACACAGCTCTTGAATGGTATCCTCGGCTGATATTAAACTTTTTTTACAAATGATTTCCCGGTTTGGAGACATCTCCAAGCCGGGAATTTTTGTATGTTGCGAGAGTAAACTGTGTTGCGATTATTGATTTTATACCGTGAATGAATCTTGACAGGGATATTTAAGTGCGGTAAAATCAAGATAGTTGTAGTAATGACGATGTTAGTTTTAAATCGTGGATTACATATGTTTTTCATAAGAAAGGGGATTTTTAATGAAAAAGTTCAGAACGCTGACTGCGGCGTTATTAGCGGTCGTACTGTCAGTAACGTTTATGTTTGGCGAGATGCCTGTTGCTGAGGCTACGTCATACGTTACATATCCGACGGCATCCAGCTCATACAAGGCAAGTAAGTATTACACGGCACTTACTCAGGTTGAATTTACAGGTGACCCGAGAGTAGACGTGGTAAATATAGCAAGATCACAGCTTGGTTATCAAGAGGCTGAAACAGAGGGTTCTTACTCAGGTGAGGTTCCCGGTGGAAATAACTACACTGAGTATGGCTACTGGTACGGTATGCCCGGTGCACAGTGGTGTGCTCAGTTCGTATCGTGGTGTGTGGGAATGGCCGGTGTCAGCACTGAGATCGTTCTTAAGCACCAGTATACTGAGTATGGTTCTTCTTTCTTTGCTGAAAAGGGCCAGAGATATAATTGGTCAGACGTTGCGAAAGCTACTTTTACGCCTGCTCCCGGTGATATCGTTTATTTTTACAGCGGAACGGCAGGAAGAACGGTTAACCACGTAGGTATCGTTGAGAAGTTTGAGAACAATACGCTCTACACTATAGAAGGTAATGCAAGCAGCGCTGAATTTACCACAGACGGCGGTTGCTGCTGCAGAAGAACCTATTCTTTAGACAGTACATATGTAAAATATATTTGCAGACCTGCGTACGAGAGAACGGAACCCGGTTCGGCTGTTATTCCTGATGTTAATCAAGACAACGGATATTACACCGAGACCGGAAAGTATCAGGTTACAACCGAAGGTCTTAACGTTCGTAACGCTCCTGTGACCGGCGCTTCGGTAGGCAGCTTTTCAAGCGGCGACGTGTTTGAGTGCCTTGAAGTTGTACATATAACGGACGGAAATAAGTATTGGGCTAAGATTGATTACAACGGAACCGAAGCTTACATATCGCTTAATGCTACGTATATTGCACCGGCTGTAGAGAGTACACCGGGTACAGGCGAGCTTCTTGATCCTCCTGCATCGTACGGCATTACTCCCGAAAAGACGAACTACATACCCGGTGACAGTGTAAAGATATCTGCGTACGGAACAGCCTTGACAGACTGGATAGGAGTTTACAAAAAGGGAGAGAATCCTGCGTCTGTAGATCCTATTTACAAGTGCGAGCTTTCTGCTTTGACAAATCGCGCTGTTATTATTACTGATTTAAGTAAAGCAACTCTCGGAAGCAGAGATGATATCTCTAAATACACAAAGGGACTTCCTTCCGGAGACTACACCATAAGCATTTTTAAGAGCGGAACGAAGACTGCTATGGCTTCAGCCGAGGTTTCTTTTGAAACACTTGATTCGACTAAAGTAAAGGACCCCGTTTGGTTCTGGAACTTTGGTGAAGAGAAGGCTTACGTCGGCGACGGAGTTTCCGATATTACCATGGGTGACGAATATGTTACCCTGGCAGATAAAAACAGTGACGGATATATTCATCCCGGTTCATCATCCGCTTTGGCAGAAGCAGGAGTGCCTGCTCTCAACTTGGACCTTGCAAGGTGTATTGTTGTGAGAATAAGAATCACTACGGGCGCTTCTAATGCTAATCGCCATGAGGTTTACATAGGAAAGGATGGTAATGCCTACCAGCGTCCCGGATATCCTGCTAATACCACAGAATGGCAATATATAATTATTAATTGTTCAGGTTTGACTGCTTGGAACGGAACTCCCGACTGGTTTAGAATTGACCCCGTTAACTTTAACGGTACGGTTGCGGATATTGACTGGATTGCCTTCTTTGAGAATTCTACGGATGCAAAATACTATGCTGCAGCAGATAAGCTTGGAATTGATGTAAATGCACCTATTGAAGAGCCTACCGATGAGCCTACCGATGAGCCTACTGCAGAACCTACAGAAGCTCCTTCGGATGAGCCTACGGAAAAGCCTTCCGAGCCGCCTGTTGACGACGCTATGGCCGGCGATGTAAACGGCGACTCCAAGGTTAACATGGCTGACGTTGTTGCAATAAGAAGATATCTTGTAAACAACACAGAGTATCCTCTTACTGTGGAAGCTGCAGGCGATGTAACAGGCGACGGCAAGGTAAATATGGCTGACGTTGTTGCTGTCCGCAGATATCTTGTAAATGCGGAGGAATATCCTCTCGGATAATTCAGAACAAGATAAACTATTAACAAAAGACAGGCAGCGCGATTCGTTTAAGATCGCGCTGCCTGATTTTTTTATTTAAATTTAAATTTTAATTAATACCCAAAAGCTTTTCTGCATTACGAAACAGAATGTCTTTGTTTTCTTCATCGGTAAGTCCGAGCTCCAAAAAGCGTTTAAGCTCGACCTCGTGGTTCCACATGGGAAAATCGGTTCCCCAAAAAACTCTGTCGGTTCCGTGCTCGTGAATGATTTTCAGTGACTCGTCACGTGAAATAAATTGAATGGCACTGCATGTGTCTATGTATATATTGGGGTTTCCCAGATATCCTTTCAGACTTTCGGCTTCGTCCCAACATCTGTATCCGCCTAAATGTGCGGCAATTACTTTAAGCTTCGGAAATTGCTTTGTGACGTTTAAGAGGCGAAAAGGTTTCGAATAGTCGTATCTGTTGTCTCCCATATGAATCAAAACGGGAAGACGTCCTTCGGCTGCTTCGTAAATGGGGTATGCCGCAGGGTCGTCTATGTTAAAATGTTGAAAATCGGGGTGGAGCTTAATGCCCTTAAGGCCCAGGGATACTATTCTGTCAACCTCATCGCCGATACTTCCGATTTGAGAAAAGTCGGGATGAACGGAACCAAATCCGATAAACTCAGCGTGTGCAGAGCATTCTCCCGCAATGAAATTGTTAATGGCGGAAACCTGTAATCCTGTAGTAGCGGTCGAACATACCAAGAATCGCGTAACGCCTGCAAGCTTTCCCTTTTCCAAAAGATCCTCTGAGGTGCCTTTCTCGGTCATGTCTATATCATAAAACTTTCCGATAGAGTCAACCGCCTTTGCCGCAATTTTTGAAGGAAAAATATGCGTGTGCATGTCATATATTTTTTCAATACCCGATAATTTTGTCTGCAAGTCAATCATATTTTTAGGGACATCCTTTCATTACAATACATTGCTACACCATAATACCACAGTTTGCACAATTACGCATTATTTTTTTGAAATATTTTATATACAAATTACACAAAAAGAGGTAAAGAAATTTTTACAATATACACACTTCCTTTTTTTAAAATGTGTGCTATAATATAGATAACTTCAAAGCATGATGATTGTTTACATAAATAATTGTTTTGCCTGTGGAAAATTGTTAGGAGGTTGCTTAAATGGCAAGTGTAAAACTTAAGAATATTTACAAGAAGTACCCCGGCGGCGTTACGGCTGTTAATGACTTCAACCTTGATATTCAGGACAAAGAGTTTATCGTACTCGTAGGACCTTCAGGTTGTGGTAAGTCCACTACGCTCAGAATGATTGCCGGTCTTGAAGAAATCACATCAGGTGAGCTTCTTATCGACGGAAAGCTCGTAAATGATATCGCACCTAAGGACAGAGATATCGCGATGGTTTTCCAGAACTATGCGTTGTATCCTCACATGACCGTGTTTGAGAACATGGCGTTCGGTCTTAAACTCAGAAAGACTCCTAAGGGAGAGATTAAGAAGAGAGTACAGGAAGCTGCAAGAATTCTCGAAATCGAGCACCTTCTTGACCGTTCCATCAAGGCTTTGTCCGGTGGTCAGAGACAGAGAGTTGCGCTCGGTCGTGCTATCGTTCGTGAGCCTAAGGTATTCTTGATGGATGAACCTCTTTCCAACTTGGATGCTAAGCTCCGTGCATTGATGCGTACCGAGATTATTAAGCTCCACCAGAGACTTCAGACTACCGTTATCTACGTAACCCATGACCAGACAGAGGCTATGACGATGGGTTCCAGAATCGTTGTTATGAAGGATGGTTACATCCAGCAGGTAGAGTCTCCTCAGGTGCTTTACGAGAAACCCGTTAACATGTTCGTTGCAGGATTTATCGGTTCTCCTCAAATGAACTTTGCAGTAGCAAGAGTTGAGAAGGAAGGCAATGACATCCGTCTCAGAATGGGCAGATGGACAGTTACTCTTCCTGAGAGAAAAGCTAAGGTTCTTGAAGAATACGGCTATGTTGATAAGGAAGTTGTTCTCGGTGTTCGTCCTGAGCACGTACATGACGAAGCTGTATATCTTGAGCAGTTCAGCAACTGTATGGTTGAGTCCACAATCGACGTAGTAGAGCTTCTTGGTTCTGAGTCACTTATCTACTTTACTCTCGAAGGCACAAACTTCATCTCCAGAGTTAAGCCTCGTCACAACCTCTATGTTGGTGACACGATGAAGTTCGCTATCAACCCTGAGAAGGTTCACGTTTTCGATAAGGAAACTGAGAATATCATTACCAACTGATATTGTTGATACATACTGAATTTATTTATTACAACCGTTCTTTTTTCATGATATGAAATTAGAGCGGTTGTTTTTCTTTTCTTGTTTACAAGCGACAAAAAAAGATTTATAATAAGAGCATAATGGCGATTGAGGAGGTTCGGTATGCTTAATAAGGAAAATCGTAGTCAATTGGATAAAATTGCGGAGATACTCGGCTGTGATTTCGGCGTTGCAGACTGTGAAGGCAGGGTTCTTTACAGTGGCTCGTATAATATCCATGAGGGCGATATTATAAGTGTTCCTCTCCTTGAAGAAGGCTGTACCGAGTACGATTTTGAAGAGAAAAACGGTATGGGATTTGTTCTGTACAATATTGACAGTGAAGAATCCGCTTGGTTTTTCCTGTCTGCAGACGGTGAAGAACCCGAAAATCGCAAAAGACTTCTTGAATTGGCGCTCTGCGCATATGACAATCGCCGCGAGGTAAGGAAGCGTAAAAAAACAGAGTTCTACCATACCCTGATGCTAAACGGTTATTCTTCCGTAGATGTAAATGACTTTAATACGTATGCATCTGAGCTCAAAGCCGATGCAACAGGCTATACCGTTATTATAGTCTCACAAACTCAGGCTTCCTATGAGGATTCCGGAATATCTGCTACGGAAGAGTTGCTTTCGGGTATGTTTCCTATGCGTGAGGGCTATTGTGTCGTTCCCGACACACCGGAACGTTTGTGTATTGTTTGTCCTTTAACAGAGGAAAACCCGCTGGAGGCTCTTTTGGAAACAGCCGATTTGGTTTCAGATACTGTCCTTTCTGAGCTTATGGTAAGCGTAACGGTAGCGGTAGGTGCAACGGTATCCGGAATTAAATCAATCGACGTTGCATTCAAGACTGCAGAGCGTGCGGAATTAATCGGAAAAATGTTTGAATTGGGAGGAAAAAGCTTTGTATACGATAAGCTTGGTCTTGCAAGGCTTGTATACGGCTTGCCCAGAGAGACGTGTGTTGCATTTCTTAAGGAAACCTTGGGAACGCAGCTGCTTGAAGAAAAAAATTGGCACATAAAGCAAAACGGGCCGGAGGATGAAATCAAAAAAACAATCAAGACTTTTCTTGAAATGAATCAGAATATAAGTGAGACGGCACGTGCACTGTATATTCACCGAAATACTTTGGTTTATCGCCTGGATAAGTTTAACAAAATGACGGGGCTTGATTGCACAAAATTTGAAGACGGCATGAAGGTTGGTATGGCTTTGCTTGTGTTACAGTATATTTCAAAAATGCAACCTAAATAAATCCATACGAAAGATACGAGACGGAGGAAATGTATGAGTAATAATGAAAGCACAAAAGCAGGCAAATACGTAGGGCCTGACATTATTTTTGAGAATGTTACAAAGGAATACGGCAACGGTGTTAAGGCACTTGACGACGTAAGCTTCAATATAAATTCAGGTGAGTTTGCCTTTTTAATGGGACACAGCGGTTCGGGAAAGTCCTCCCTTATAAAGCTTCTGATGCTTGAGGAACGCCCGTCTTCCGGACGAATTATCGTAGGCGGCAAGGACCTGTCTTCCGTAAAGGGTAATAATATTCCGCGGTTCAGAAGAAATATAGGCGTGGTTTTTCAGGACTTCAGAATTATAACCAGCAAGACTGTATATGAGAATATCGCTTTTGCTATGGAGATTATAGGAAGCGACAGAGCTACCATAAACAGACAGGTTGATATTGCCCTTGAGCTTGTAGGCTTAAAAAATAAGAAACACGAAATGCCTAACTGTCTTTCGGGAGGAGAACAGCAGCGTGTGGCAATTGCACGTGCGGTTGTAAACTTGCCGGGATTGATTATTGCAGACGAGCCGACAGGAAATCTTGACCCCGAAAATTCAAAGGAAATTATGCAGCTGCTCAAAAAAATCAATGAGATGGGCGCTACGGTGCTTATTGCCACACATGAGGATTCGATTGTTAAGAATTTCGGACAAAGAGTTATCCAGCTTAATCACGGCGTGAGACAAATAGGACAGGAATAATACGGAGGTATATATGTTGAGGTTTTTCAGAACGGTATATTATGTTTTAAAGCAAGGCTTAAAGAGCATATTTAAAAATCTTTTCATGGTTTTTGCCTCTGTTTGTGTAGTATTTTCTGTACTGATTATTTTGGGTGCATTATGGTCGGTATCTGAGAATATACAACATATTATAGAACAGTACAGCAGTCGTGCAGAGGTACAGCTGAATTTGCACTCATACATAGAGGAAGAACAGGCAAAAATACTGCAGGAAAGACTTGAAAAAGACTCTCGTGTAGAAAAGGTAGTTTTTGTAAGTAAAGAAGAAAACCTTCAAAATATTATGGAATATTTTGGAGATGAAGATTTGTTTGAGGGTTATCGTGACAGTGAATACTTAAATTATGTCAGTCTTGAAATTGATCTTAAAGAATTTTCGGACGGCGAAAGCTTTTGTGCAGAGGCAGAGCTTCTGCCCGAGGTTGATAACGTAAAAGACATAGTTTCCGTAGTAAGTAAGATGGAGATAGTACGTTTCTGGATAAGAATAGGGACTATTGCAGCAATGATAGGAATGGCTGTGCTTTCCGTTTTGCTTATTTTTAACACCGTAAAGCTGACTGTTTTTGCAAGAAAACGCGAAATTGAAATCATGAAGTACGTAGGAGCTTCTGATTGGTATATTTGCGGACCTTTTGTTATTGAAGGTGTGTTTACAGGTCTTATAGGTGCAATTGCGGCATATTTTTCATTACAGGGTCTTTATACGCTTGTTTATAATTCTGCAATGAAGAGTCTATACTTGGGCAATTCGATTACGTTGCTTAAATTCGGCGAGATTGACGTAAACTTTTTGCTCTGGTTTATAGCTTCGGGTGTTGCTGCAGGCGTTATTGCGAGTTTACTTGCCATAAGAAGACACGTGAACGTTTGATTTTCTGTTTGCAAAGGATAAATTTCGGAGGTTGTACCGATAACTATGGATGAAAAAAAGAAATTAAACCCTGATGAAACCAATCCCGAGGAGACTGTCTCCTCGGGTAATAATGTTATGTCCCCTTGGGCTGAACGTTTTTTTAAGGACGTTGCGAATAAAGAAGACGAAGGAACAGAAGCACCTGAGACTGTGGAGGCTTCGGAGATTGTAAAAAAGGAGAATGACGTTTCTCCCGAAAGTTCAGAAGAGGCTCCCGAAGCATCCGATGAATTACTACCCAAGTCTTGCGAGGAAAAGAAAGGCGCTGTTAACGTCTTCGTACTCTTTCTTGCTTTCACACTTGTAATTGTTGTGACAGTATTCGTTACTTTTTTTGCGGCAAAGAAAATGTTTTCCGATGACAACGGAGTAAAAAGTGTCAGCAGTGTAAGCTTTGCGGATAAGACACTTGATACCGACAAGATCGCCAAGTTTCAGGATATTATTGAGTTTATAAAACAAAATTACTATAAAAATTATGATATGAATGTTTTGATAGAGGGCGCCATAGAGGGTATGGTAGAAGCTTTGGAGGATCCGTACGGAAACTATTATGCTCCGGGAGCGATGGATTCGTATACGTCCTTTATCGAGGGAAGCTACACGGGGATTGGTCTTCAAACAAGCCGTAATGAGCAAGGCTTTACCGTAGTGCAGGTTTATGAGGATACCCCGGCGGCTGAAAGCGGCATAGAGGCAAATGACGTTGTTACTCATATTGACGGAAAAGCGGTAAATGAGCTTTCCGATGAGGAGCTTTCCGCACTTCTGAAAACAGAAGGCACTGCCATTAAATTGACGGGAATAAAGGCTGACGGCACCGCTTTTGAAGTAAGCCTGACCGTTGAGAAGATTATCGTGTCGTCTGTGACGTATAAAGAACTCGACCACAACGTTAAATATATAAACATAAGTCAATTTATCAGCGGTACGGCAGACGAGTTTAAAGAGGCGCTTGAGAAGGCCGCGTCAGAAAGCTGCAGAGGCATAATTATTGATTTGAGAAATAATCCCGGCGGCTACGAGCGTGAGGCATCTGCTGTTGCAGACATGATTTTACCTGAGGGTACTATTGCCACCTCTCGTGACAGAAGCGACAAAATTTTACGTACCGTTACTTCGGATGCCAATGAAATAACAGTGCCGGTGGTCTTGCTTGTTAATCAGCGGTCTGCAAGCGCAGCAGAGCTTATTACGGGAGCATTCCGTGATTTCAAAAAAGGAGAGATTGTGGGCGTACGTACCTACGGAAAAGCTCTTGCCCAGATAAACAAGACGTACGAGTCGGACGGAAGCGGTATAGTTCTCACAGTATCAAGGTACTTTACCCCGTCGGGAGAGTGTATTGACGGTGTTGGAATAGAGCCTACCGTTACGGTTGAGCTTGCGGAAGAATATAAAAATACCGCCCCTCTTGATATTCCTTTTGAGGAAGACACACAGCTTGAAAAGGCAATCAGTATTATAGAGAACGGAGCTGAAAGCTGATGTACGAGGGAGTTGCAAAATTTTATGACAGATATACGACCGACCTGAATCACAAAAAGGTTGCCGATTTTGCAGAAAAGTGTTTTTCGAGGTATGGAAATAAAGGCATTGCATCTGTACGTTCCAAAAGAAAAAAGGCCTTGGCGAATGAATTTCCCGATTCCGATGAAAAAACTGTAAACGGCGCAGATGTTGAAAATTCCACGCTTGTACTTGATTGTGCTTGCGGTACGGGTGCATTGACGTGTATCTTAGCGGAGCGCGGATATGATATGACGGGCCTTGATATAAGCCAAGAGATGCTTTTTTCAGCAATGGAGAGCGCAGAACAGAAGAATCTGGATATATTGTGGCTTTGTCAAGATATGTGCAAAATGAATATGTACGGCTCGTTTGCGGCGCTGCTGTGCATGACGGACGGCGTAAACCACATAATGAACCGTAAGCGCTTAGATGCTTTTTTCAGTCGCATCTACAATTTTATCGACAAGGGCGGCTTACTGATTTTTGACTTTCTTACGGATAAATATTTTGAAAAGCGTGTGGGCAATAATGTTTTTTTCGAGGACGGCGAGGACGGAAGCTGTCTTTGGACGAGCCGTTATAATGCTAAAAGTCTTATTTGCACGTACAACGTTATAGTATATGAGCAATGTGCCGACGAGAAAGATTCTTTGTGCGGAGAGCCTCTGTTTTCAAGAAGCGATGATTGCATCCGTGAGAAGGCATGGACCTTTGATGAAATGGCAGCTTCCGTTGTTTCTGCCGGCTTTGAGATTTGCTGTACGTGTGCAGACACTTCTTTTACTTGTGCAGACTCTGACTCCGAGAGGGTATATATTGTAGCAAAAAAATAAAATTATTTTATGTGCTTGTTCAATAAAAACACATTATTTCCTGTTTCCCGAAAAGTTTGACAGCTGCGGAAGTTTAAACTAATATGCCCTTAGAATTATTATTTTATCGGCATGAGGTGGAACGGTGAAGGATTTTATAAAAAAGTTTTATTTTGGAGAGCTAGACCCGCAGAAGACTGTGCATGGCGGGATTTCTGAAGGAATTGTCTGTGCGGAGCGTTTGTCTCATTATGAAAAGCTTATTTCTGAAAAACTTGCTACAGACTCGGAGCTTCTCCGTGAGTATGAGAAAACGTGGGAAGAATTGCTTTCGTGTTCTGCTTGTGAGTCGTTTGTTAAAGGCTTCCGTATGGGGGCCGGTTTTGTTTTTGATGTGACTTCCGCGGAAAATTAGTTTCAGCTGCTATTTTGTGTAAAACTTTTTGTAGACTTTTTTTTATGTATGAGATATAATTTCCTTGAATAATTTTACAGTATGCGGTGTTTTGTACTTTTGAATGAATATACCGCCGATTTGTTAAATTATTAAGTGTACACAGCAGTGAGGCTTATTTATCCGGAGGTGCCTCGGCTTGTGAAAGTTGTGAAAGGATGGTTATTTTATGTACAATAATAAGTATGTAAACGAGTGGGTTGAGCAGATGGCTGCCATGACACAGCCTGATGAGATTGTTTGGCTTGACGGTTCCGTTGAGGAAAAAGAACGTCTTACTAAGCAGGCATTGTCTACCGGCGAGCTTTTGGAGCTTAATCAGACAGAGCTTCCCGGCTGTTACTACCATAGAACTGCCGAAAATGATGTTGCAAGAGTAGAGCATTTGACGTTTATATGCACTGAGAAAAAAGAAGATGCGGGTCCGATTAACAATTGGATGGAAAAAAGCGCTGCTTATGCAAAGCTCGGTACTTTGTTTACAGGCTGCATGAAGGGCAGAACCATGTACGTTATTCCTTATATCATGGGTCCTGCTTATTCTGAATTCAGCAAGGTAGGTATTGAGATTACCGACAGCATTTATGTCGTATTGAACATGAGAATTATGACCCGAATGGGTAAGGTTGCCATGGATATGCTCGGAGATTCTCCGAACTTTATCAAGGGTCTTCACTCTAAGGGAGAAATTAATCCCGAAAAGAGATACATCTGTCATTTCCCTGAGGATAATGCAATTTGGTCTATCGGTTCAGGCTACGGCGGAAACGTTCTTCTCGGAAAGAAGTGCTTTGCTCTTCGTATTGCGAGCTGGCTTGGCCGTAAAGAGGGTTGGATGGCAGAGCATATGCTTATTCTCGGCGTAGAAAATCCCGAGGGAAAGAAGCAGTACGTATGCGCCGCATTCCCCAGTGCTTGCGGAAAGACCAACCTTGCTATGCTTATTCCGCCCAAAAAGTATCGCGATATGGGATACAAAGTTTGGACGGTAGGCGACGACATTGCTTGGCTTCGTATAGGCAGCGACGGAAGACTTTGGGCGGTTAATCCCGAGTCCGGCTTCTTTGGAGTTGCTCCCGGAACCAGTATGAAGTCTAACCCCAATGCTCTCCTTACGTGCAAGAAGGACACTATCTTCACAAACGTCGCTATCAATACGGCAGACAATACGGTATGGTGGGAAGGCATGGGTGTTCCCGCTCCGACCGAAGCTATTGACTGGCGCGGAAACAAGTGGACTCCCGACAGCACGGAGAAGGCTGCTCATCCTAACTCAAGATTTACAGCTCCTGCAGGTCAGTGTCCTTGTATTGCTGAAAATTGGGAAGATCCTGCCGGTGTTCCTATTTCTGCTATCGTATTCGGCGGAAGACGTGCAAAGGTTGCGCCCCTTGTTTATCAGTCTTTTGATTGGGAGCACGGTGTGTTCGTAGGTTCTACGATGGCTTCCGAGACCACTGCAGCCGCTACGGGCGCTGTAGGTGTAGTAAGAAGAGATCCTATGGCTATGAGACCTTTCTGCGGCTACAACATGGGCGATTACTTTACTCATTGGCTTGAGATGGGCAAAAAGATACCCAACCCGCCTAAAATATTCAATGTAAACTGGTTCAGAACAGATGAAAACGGCAAGTTTATCTGGCCCGGCTTCGGTGACAATCTCCGCGTTCTTCTTTGGATTCTTGCTCGTTGCAATGACAGCGTAGATGCGAAAAAGACCGCTATCGGATATATTCCGAACCCTGAGGACCTTGATATTGAAGAGAGCGGAATTGACCTTGATACACTCAAGGGTCTGCTTTCAATCGATAAGGATGCTTGGACTCAAGAGGTTGATGACATTGAAAAGCATCTTGCTCAGTTCGATAAGCTTCCTGATGAAATCAAGGCTCAATATGAAGCTCTTAAAGCTCGCATTGCTGAGATTTGATTTTACACTTGCTGATTAAAATAATAATATAATTTATTCGGGCATGCCGCTTTGCGGTGTGCCCGATGTGTATTTTTAGGGAATTGTCGAATTTTTGTATTTTTTGCGCCATGGATAAAATTATAAAAATTCGTTTATTTTATCGAAAAATATTGCTTTTTACAATTCAGGGTGATATGATGAATATAAATAAATCGACTGAAATTGAATACAGGAGTGTGTACACATGGGAAGACTATTTGGTACAGACGGTGTAAGAGGTGTCGCAAACAAAGAGCTTACGCCTGAGATTGCGTATCGCTTGGGACGTGCGGGAGCATATGTTCTTGCACTTACAAAGGTTCATAAGCCGAGAATTCTTGTAGGCATGGACACGAGACTTTCGGGCGGAATGCTTGAAAATTCCATGATAGCAGGAATTTGTTCAACCGGAGCGACGGCTATACGTGTCGGTGTTATCCCGACACCTGCCATAGCATATCTTACAAGAAAATATGAGGCGGATGCGGGAGTGATGATTTCCGCTTCTCATAATTCGTTTGAATTCAACGGAATCAAGTTTTTCAGTGATAAGGGGTATAAGCTTCTTGACGAAACAGAAGAAATGATAGAAAAGTTGGTGCTTGACGATGACAGTGAGATTCCTTATCCGTTGGGTGAGGCTCTGGGAAGAGTTGAGGACTGCACGACTGCAGACGAAGACTATCTAAACTATCTGTTGTCATGCGCCGAATGCAGACTTGAAGGAAAAAAGATTGTTCTTGATTGTGCAAACGGAGCTGCATATAAAATAGCACCCAAATTATTCAATGCATTGGGTGCAAAAACCATAGTCATAGGTGCAGATCCCGACGGGATAAATATAAACAAAAAATGTGGCTCTACCCACCTGGAAAAACTGTCGAAAAAGGTTGTTGAGTGTGAGGCAGACTTTGGTTTTGCCTTTGACGGCGATGCCGACAGGCTTCTTGCGGTGGATGAAGCGGGCAATATTGTCGATGGTGATGCGATAATGTCAATGCTTGCCATTCAGATGAAGAAAAAAGGCTTGCTTATTCAGGACACACTCGTAGTTACGATTATGAGTAACATGGGTGTCGATATTATGGCTGAAAAGCACGGCATAAATATCGTGAAAACGAAGGTCGGGGACCGCTACGTTTTAGAGGAAATGCTGCGGAGCGGCTATGTGCTCGGAGGAGAACAATCGGGTCACGTAATTTGTCTGCAAAATAATACTACGGGTGACGGTATGCTTACTGCAATAAAGCTTGCCGCGGTAGCCTGCAGCGATGACAAACCTCTTTCCGAAATCGCTTCTGTTTTTAAAGCGTTACCTCAGGTGCTCATTAATGCAAAAGTAAGAAATGAACTGAAAAACAGCTTTACCGATGACCCCGATATCAAGGAAATGTGCGAAGCTCTCGAGCAGGAGTTTCACGGCAAAGGAAGAGTGGTTATAAGACCGTCAGGAACAGAGCCTATTGTAAGAGTCATGATAGAGGGCGAGGATTATAACTATATCAAGAGCAAAGCCGCGCTTCTTGCTGCGTTGATAGAAAGCCGTTTGGGTGTATAATTTTCGGTGTTTCGAATCAAACTACGTTTGTAAAATTTTTAAGAAACGGAACGTGATTAAAATGCCTAAAGCAATTAAACCCGGAACGGACGACCAGGCACCGGGAACCTACGTTGAAGTAGGGCCCGACGGAAAGAGCCTGGAAAATCCGAGAGTTATCGAAATCGGCCCCGGAGACCGTTTGCCGCCTACGCAGGCATCGGGAAACCGTTGGGTAAAGAAGTAAAATTAACTTAAGAATACAAGTGCCGGCTTTTACAATTTAAGGTCGGCATTTGTTATAAGAACAGCAAAGTGTGTGCCTTACACAAACTTGACACATTATGACGATTTTTATATACTGAAACTGTTAATCGGTGCGTTTATAGGCAAGATACTTGAAAGAATACATAGAAAAGGAAGTGTTGTATCGTAATGGATTCAAAATATGAAGCTTTGTTTACCCCGTGGAAGATAGGCAATGTTGAGATTAAGAACAGAATTGTCCTTTGTCCTATGGGGGGCACGTCTCTTTTTGGCTGGATGGAGCATACCGGCAACCATTTTGACAAAGAGGCTGCAAAATTCTTTATCGAAAAAGCAAAGAATAACGTAGGCTTGATTATTCCCGGTATTGCCCCCATTAAAAGTACGTTTATGGGACAGTGGCTCTATCAGAATAAAAAAATGTTTGCAGAACTGAAAGAGTTTATGGATGAGATACATAAAACGGGAGCCAAGCTTTTCGTGCAGATTACTGCGGGAATGGGACGCTCTTGGGCGATTCCTACTCCGCTTGTTATGCTTCACAATGCCCCTGTTATAAGAGATATTATTAAGCCGATTATTAATATTCCGTATCAGAGTGCTTCTCCGAGTGAGCTTCCTTCACGTTGGTCAGATAAGGTAACCTGCAGGGCGATGACGCTAAAGGAAATCAAAGAAATAGTTGATGCTTTTGCGAAGACTGCGGCTCTTTGTAAAGAGGCCGGTGTTGACGGTGTAGAGGTTCATGCTGTTCACGAGGGATATTTGCTTGACCAGTTCACCTTGAAATACACGAACAAGAGAACCGATGAATACGGCGGCTCATTTGAAAATCGTTATCGTTTTGCTACGGATATCGTTAAGGCGATAAAGGCAGCGTGCGGAGAGGATTATCCTGTTTCTCTCAGATATTCCGTAGAATCAAAGGTTAAAGACTTTTGTGTCGGAGCGGTTCCGGGCGAGGAATATACCGAAATAGGCAGAGACATGGAAGAAAGTGAAAAGGCAGCGAAGTATTTGCAGGATGCAGGCTATGATATGCTCAATGCAGATAACGGTACGTACGATTCGTGGTATTGGTCACATCCGCCGATGTATATGCCCCAAAACTGTAACCTTGAGGACGTAGCACACATAAAGAAATTTGTGGACATTCCCGTGGTGTGTGCAGGTCGTATGGAGCCTGACGTCGGTGCCAAGGCTGTTGCTGACGGACTTATTGACGGTGTGGGTGTTGCAAGACAGTTCCTTGCGGATGCCGAGTGGGTAACAAAGCTTATAGAGGGCCGTTTGGAGGACATCAGACCGTGTATTTGCTGTCATAATGCTTGCTTTAACATGGCTCACTATAAAGGCGTTGCCAATGCACAGTCCATTTACGATGCAAGTCATATTGCACGCTGTGCTCTTGACCCTACGGTAATGCAGTCCGATAAGTATAAAATTACTCAGGCAAACAAAAAGAAAAATATTGCGGTTATCGGCGGCGGAATAGGCGGAATGGAGGCAGCCATTGTCTGTGCTAAGCGCGGACATAAGGTTTCTCTTTACGAGAAGGACGCAAAGCTCGGCGGTGTGTTTATTGCTGCTGCAGCCCCTTCCTTCAAGGAAAAGGACCGTGAATTAATCGCGTGGTACAACCGAGAAATAAAGAAATATCCCATAAACGTACATCTTAATACCGAGGTTAAAGACGTTGATTCGTTGGGAGCAGATGAAGTCATTATTGCAACAGGCGCAAAAGCAAAGACACTGCCCGTAAAGGGAGCAGAGCTTGGCATACAGGCTGTGGATTATTTGCTTGGAAATAAGACTGTCGGTGAAAACGTGGTTATCGTGGGCGGCGGACTTACGGGATGTGAGATTGCATATGATTTGTATTTGCAGGGCAAAAAGCCTACCATAATAGAAATGCAAAACGATCTCATAGTATCTGACAAGATATGTCTTGCAAACACAAGCTTTTTGCGTGACTTTTTCGCGGCAAACAAGGTTCCCGTATACCTTGAAACACGTACGGAAGCCATCAGTGAAAGCGGCGTAAGTGTTGTTGATAAAAACGGAAAGCGTACAGAGATTCCCGCAGACAGCGTTATTTTCTCAGTAGGCTACAAGTCAGCACCCCTTGTGCCAAAAGGCAAAAACGTTCACGTGGTGGGAGATGCAAAGAGCGTAGGAAATTTGCGTACGGTTATCTGGCAGGCGTGGGACGTTGCCATGAAGCTCTGATTTTTGAATAATTTAATAAAATAAAACCTGCACGGCAAACCGATAAGTAAATCGGTAGGCTGTGCAGGTTTTTTCACATAACCGCCGCACTCCGAATATCATAGTAAAAAGGAGATGGCAGCTTATGAGAGAAATACCGTATAACAGGAGCGCGGCCCTCGCTTATGCACGCAGGTGGGCGCTCGGGCGCAACACCGAATTTTTTAATTTCGATGATATCGGCGGAGATTGCACAAATTTTATTTCACAATGCGTGTATGCGGGAACGGGTGTTATGAATTATGCTCCGGTCACAGGCTGGTATTATATTTCCGTTTCTGACAGAAGTGCTTCATGGACCGGCGTTGAGTTTTTTTATAATTTTATGGTAAATAACCGTTCTGTAGGTCCGTACGGGCGTATTGTTACGCAAGAAGAGACTTTGCCGGGGGATATTATTCAGCTGGGGAGAGAAAACGGGTCTTTTTATCACAGTCTTATTATACTGTCGAAAAGCCCCGAGATTCTGGTTGCAGCTCATTCAAACGATGCCTTAAACAGACCTCTCAGCTCGTACGACTATTACACGGCAAGATACATACGTATAGACGGGGCTCGTTCATGGCAGTAAGAATGTTTTATTCTTGCGTATTGAGCCGGTCAAACATGTTAAGTGCAAGGAGATTCCAATTTTGAAAACCGGGGTTATTTACTCCGATACCGCTTTCCGGATCGTAATATTCGTGCATTTCACCGCAACGCTTGATATCTTCTCCGAAAAGAGTTAACGTCTTTTCTGCAAGCTCGCAGGCTTCGCTTGTGTATCCGTACTTTTGCAAACCGTCAAACACCATGTAATTTGAAATTCCCCACACAGGTCCAAGCCAGCAGGAGGGATTTCCCGACTTAATAACAGAATACATTTTTTCAAGCTTAGAAAGTGTGCGTACACCGTACGGAGCGTTAAATGTTTTTTCATTTAAATAATGTTCCTTTACCATCCGTTCAGCCTGCTCGGGCGTGGCAATTCCGGCCCACATTGCAAGAAAGCCTGACCAGACACCGATACGTTGTATGAGTGTGTTCCAGTGCCTCGGACCGCCCTCGTGAAGCCATTGTGTGGGGTCTATGGGAAGAAGATTTAAGTCAACACTGTAAAAGAAGCCGTCACGCTCGTCCCAACAATGCTCAATAACAGCCTCTTTGAGTTTCTCTGCTTTGCACGAATAAAAAGAGCCTTTTTCTGCCATATCAAGCATCTCGGCAAGCTTTGTCATTGCGGTAAGCTCGGCATACATCAGACAATTAAGGTATATCGAACCGGAGCTTCTTTCAGGCCTGTAGAAAGTACAGGGGTCATTATCCACTCCGATTGCGAAATCATCCAGCCAAAAATAAAGCCCTGATTCATGGAGAGCGTTTTTGTCATACCAACCGAGGTATCTCTCCAGCAGATGATATTGCTCTCTCAGCCATTCGGCACTTTTGCCGTTTTGTTCGGAGACAAACAATGCGTGCTGGGCAAGGCAAGGCTTGTGAATGTTCGTTTCCTTGACCTTGTTAAACTCAAGTGTGGTTTCCGTAAGGTTAATATATATAGGCATGCGGCCTTCTTCATCGACGCAGTCGAGGAAATTCAGAATACAGCCTTTTTCGTAGGATTCAATATCATCTGCACCCGATATTTTTCGCAGAGCAAGATTGGTAAGCCAGCTGTCCCAATCCCAGAGCACGTCGCTGTAGGTGCTTCCGGGGACGATAAAACGATACTTTAAAATTCCGGCAGGTTCACGAAAGCACTTTCGGTAATTCTTTTTTGCATACTCGGCGATAAGCCTTCCGTATTCGTTGAGCATTGTTTGATTCATTACAGGTTTCTCCGTTTTTTGAAGTTAATTATGTACATATGATTATAGTGAAAAAAGGACGTTCTTTCAAGTTAATTCTTGAATTGCATAATGTTTGGCAGTATAATTGTAATGAATTAACAGAGGGTGAGTCTATGGAAATATTTTTTGTTGCGGGTACTATACTTGCAGTGCTTTTAATTATAGTTTTATTGATATCGCTCGTGTGTTTTTTTATGGCGTTTTACTCGCCAAAAAGGAATAAGAAGGAGTTTGACAAATTCAGTCCTCCCGTGGGGAAAATATACGAGCCGTATTATGATATGATGAAAAAATGGACAGATGAGACGAACAAGCTTTGCGGTGAAGAAATATATATAACGTCTTACGATGGCTTAAAACTTTTCGGTAAATTTTACGAGTATGAGCCCGGCGCGCCGATAGAGCTTATGATGCCGGGCTACAGAGGTCTCGCTCAAAGGGATCTTTGCGGCGGTGTGCAGCGTTGTTTTTCCTTGGGAAGAAGCGCTCTTGCGGTGGAGCAACGCGGCTGCGGAAGGAGCAAAGGACACGTCATAACCTTCGGAGTCAGGGAAAGCCGCGACTGCCTTTCGTGGATGAATTATTTAATTGCCCGATTCGGTAAAGATACAAAGATTTTTCTTACCGGAATATCAATGGGTGCCTCGACCGTTATGCTTGCAAGCGGAACGGAGCTTCCCGAAAACGTAGTGGGTGTAATTGCAGACTGCGGATACAGCTCCGCTCCCGATATCATAAAAAAAGTTATCGGTCAGATGAAGCTTCCCGTGAAGCTTTTTTATCCTTTTGTGAGACTGGGTGCAATTCTGTACGGTCACTTCGATCCTAATCAGGCAATTCCTTCGGAGGCGCTTAAAAAATGCCGCGTGCCCGTGTTTTTTGCACACGGAGATGCGGATGACTACGTACCTGCCGAAATGAGTAAAATTAATTTTGAAGCCTGCCAAGCGCCTAAAAAGTTACTTTTGATTCCGGGGGCGGGACACGGTCTCGGGTACGTTGTAGCTCCCGAGGAATACAGAAGCGCAATAAGAGAGTTATTTGATAAATAAGGCAGATACGAATACGTAAGAAAAGGTGTTGTTATGAAAATTATTAATTTGATGTGCGAGCATATGCCGTGCGAAGAAAATGTGTACAGAAAGAATCCTTTTTGTATTGATACCGGAAATCCGGTGTTTTCATTTGCAGTAGAAAGCGATAAGGATACCTGTGATGTGTTTGTGAAAAATTATCGCATTCTGGTATCGTCATGCAAAGAAAATATTGAGCTTGAAAAGGGTGATATGTGGGATTCGGGCGTAACAGATGGCTGTGATATCGCCGCAATAAGATACAACGGAAAGCCTCTTTCCTCAAAGACCGAGTATTATTTCAGAGTTTTTGCAGAGGCAGGGGATGTAGGCGTTGTAAGTGATATAGGAATTTTTACGACGGGTCTTTACTTTTCATCCGACTGGCAGTGCGGATTTATCGGTATTCCTCTTGAGAGCATGCAGAAGCTCCGATGTGATGAAAGTGATAAAATCGGATATCCTGCGGCAATGCTTCGCAAAAGCTTCTTTGTAAATAAGCCTGTAGCAAGCGCAAAAATATACGCAACCGCCTACGGTGTTTACGAGCTGTACGTTAACGGAGAAAAGGATGACCATTACGTTATGGCACCTGAATGGACGGATTATTCTCAGAGCTTGCAGTATCAATACTACGACGTTACGGACAAGCTTCAACTGGGGGAAAATGTAATAGGAGCAGTTTTGGGAGACGGATGGTTTGCGGGAAATATTGCCGGAGTGGGAAGAAATCAGTACGGAGAGGCACCGCTCGGGCTTATGCTTAATCTTACCGTTTCTTATCAGGACGGGACTCAGGAGCTTATTTTGTCAGACGGCAGCTGGCTCGGAAGCACGGGTCCCATACGTTATGCGGACAATCAAACAGGCGAATACTATGATGCCCGTCTTGAGAAAGAAGGCTGGTGCGAGCCCGGATATAATACCGAAGGCTGGTCAAATGTTATCGGCGTTTTTCCTCCGGGAATGTGGGGCAATCGCTTAAAAGCTTCGATAGGTCCGCAGGTGCGGGTTGTTAAAGAAATTTCTCCCATTGAAATAACAACAGACAAAAACGGCCTGTATATTGTTGACATGGGTCAAAATATGGTCGGTGTTGCAGAATTTGCACTTCACGGCAAAGAAGGTCAAAAGGTCGTTTTCCGCTTCGGCGAAATGCTTAACCTTGACGGAACGCTGTATACAGCCAATCTCAGAACTGCACTGCAGACTGATACGTACGTTATGAAGGGCAGTTCCGACGGCGAGATTTACCGTCCTCATTTTACGTTCCACGGCTTCAGATATATAGAGGTTTCGGGTCTTGAATATATGCCGTCGCTGTCTGATATAAAAGGCTGTGTTATTTCTTCTGCCTGTGCGATAACGGGAAGTGTCGTTACCTCGAATCCTATGGTGAACAAGCTTTTTCAAAATGCAATGTGGGGACAGCTTGGAAATTTTGTAGGAGTTCCGACGGATTGCCCGCAGCGTGATGAAAGAATGGGTTGGACGGGTGATGCACAGGTGTTTTGCCGTACGGCCTGCTATAATATGGATTGCTTTGGATTTTATGATAAATATGCCGAGGATATAATCGAGGCGCAAAAGCCTAACGGCTCGGTAACCGACGTTGTCCCAATCGTGAGATGGTCAAACAGAGCGGACCTTGTCGGAAACGGAGCTGCCGCATGGGGCGACGTAATGTTTGTACTTCCGTATACGGTATACGAAATGTACGGTGACAAAACGATTCTGTCGAAATATTACCCGTACATGAAAAAGTACTTTAAATATTTGTTGGGGACTACCGTTAATCTTCTGAGAGGCGACTGGGGATACGGTGACTGGCTTTCCATTGACGACGATACGCCCAAAGACGTAATTTCTACTGCGTACTTCGCATACGATGCATATCTTATGAGCCGTGTTGCGGAGGCGTTGGGGAACGTGTCCGATAAAGAGTATTACGATAAAATGTTTGTTGATATAAGCAAAGCGTGGCGGAACGCATACGTCTCCGAGGACGGAACGGTAAAGGGTGATACGCAGTGCTGTTATTTGCTTGCACTTAAAATGAAGCTCGTTGAGGAAAAAGACGTTAAGGTAACAGCGGAGCATTTGGTAAGGACAATAGCACGCAAAAGTTACCACCTCTCAACAGGCTTTGTCGGGGTTTCCTATTTACTCCCCGTGCTTTGCGATTGCGGTCACAGTGATATTGCATACAGACTGCTTCTTAATGACACCTATCCGTCTTGGGGATATTCCATAAAAAACGGAGCCACCACAATTTGGGAACGTTGGAATTCGTATACCAAGGAGGAAGGCTTTGGGGACGAGGGCATGAATTCCTTTAACCACTATTCTTTGGGCTCGGTCTCGGAATGGATGTACGCATATATGGGAGGAATAAAGCCTCTTTCTCCTGCATTTAAGGAAATTCAAATAAAGCCGTACTTTACGGATAAGCTTGATTTTGTTGACGTTAATTACAATAGTATCAGCGGACATATACGGTCCTCATGGCGGCGCTCAGGAGGCGATACAGAGCTTATCGTTGAGATTCCGGCAAACTGTCGCGCAAAGATTTATCTTAACCCGGCAGAGGAAAAATTCGAAACGGTTGGTTCGGGTGTTCATAAATTTATGGTAAACGGTGGGGTTTGACAGCTATGCAAATGAATGAGTCGTGCGAAGCATGTTTATATAAAAAATATTCTGAAAAATATCCCGAAAGTGCACCGTGTGAGCAGGTCACCGAGTATCAAAGGCAGCTCCGAAAGACTATTTGTGAAAACAAACGTCTCAGCGCTCCTGAGGTTGTTGAAAAAATAAACGAGTTACGCTTTAACCTTTTTGGGGTAACTGAAGATTATACCGACATCAAAAAATACTTCAACAAAATGATGCTTGATTTCGAGCCGCAGCTTGTTCGCGATGTGAACAATTCCGAAGATCCGTTAAAGCGTGCGGTACAGTATGCCATGACAGGTAATTTTATAGATTTCGGAGCGCTTCACAGCGTGGACTCCGAAAAATTGAGCGAGCTTTTGAATGAGGCAAATAAAATTCAAATTGATGAGTGCATGCTGTCTCAGCTTCGTGAAGAATTGTTATCTGCTCGCCGCTTAGTGTACTTGTTGGACAATTGCGGCGAAATTGTTACCGATAAAGTTCTGATGCGCGCTATCCGATTGCTCAATCCGAATCTGCATATTACGGCTATCGTACGGGGCGGTCCTGTTTTAAACGATGCAACTGCCGAGGATGCCGAGCAGGTGGCTCTGTCGGACTGTGCTTCGGAGATTTTGGGTAACGGCTCTGCAATTGCGGGAAACGTGCTTTCTAGATTGTCCGAGGAAGCTCTCAATGCCCTTAGGCAAGCTGATCTCATTATTTCAAAAGGACAGGGAAACTACGAGACTCTTTGCGGTTGCGGCTTAAACATATATTATATTTTCATGTGCAAATGTCCCCTTTTTGTCGGACGTTTCAAAGTGCCGCTTTTCAGCGGAATTATAACTAAAGAGGTGAGCTGATGGAATTGGTTTTATTAACTGCTCTGGGAGTAGGCGGAGCTACCGTTATAGGTGCTCTTATCGGTTTTATATTTAAGAATTTGTCGCATAAGTTTTCGGATATCGTATTGTCTTTTGCGGCGGGGGTAATGCTGTCCGCGGCAGTACTCGGCCTTATTTTACCGTCGCTTGACTACGGCGGCAGGTTTGGTCTCATCATAACGATTATCGGAATTTTTACGGGTGCGCTGTGTCTTAACCTGATAGACAAGCTCGTTCCGCATCTTCACAAGCTTGTGGGAACCGATTCGGAGCCTCACCGCAATGCAAATCTCAGCAAGGTTTTACTTTTCGTAACTGCCATTGCAATACACAATTTACCCGAGGGTATTGCGGCAGGTGTCGGCTTTGGTTCGGGAGATACTTCGCGTGCTCTTATTATCGCAGGAGGTATTGCGTTGCAAAATATTCCTGAGGGCATGGTCATAATAGGTCCTATGCTTGCGGCAGGTGTTACAAGGCGAAAAACGTTTATATGTGCAATGATAACGGGACTTATCGAGGTGGTTGGAACACTTATCGGTTATTTTGCGGTGAGCGTTGCTTCCGTGATTTTACCTTTTGCTCTTGCTTTTGCAGGCGGAACCATGCTTTACGTTATCAGCGATGAAATGATACCCGAAACTCATGCACACGGCAGCGAACGCGGAGCAACGTACGCTTTGCTCGTAGGCTTTTGTGTAATGCTGATAACAGACGTGCTTTTGGGGTAAGAATTTTGCTTGATACAGGGAGGGTATTTCCGTGAACAATAGTTTAAAAAAACCTGCAGAGACACTTGAAGAACTTGAGACAATATTTACGAATCCGGGGGCGGAGTACAGAGGTAAGCCGTTCTGGGCGTGGAACGGTGAATTGGAAAAGGATGAGGTGCTGAGGCAGATCGAGATAATGAAGGAGATGGGCTTCGGCGGCTACTTTATGCATTCAAGGTCAGGTCTTATCACGGAATACCTTGGGGATGAGTGGTTTGAAATTATAAATGCTGCGGCTGACAAGGGCGAGGAGCTGGGTTTGGAGGCTTGGCTTTATGACGAGGACCGTTGGCCTTCGGGAAGCGCGGGCGGCATTGCTTCCCGTGATGAAAAGTACCGGATGAAATCGTTGTACGTGTACGAGATACCGAGAGAAAAGTTTGTTTGGACGGAGGACGTTACGTGCGCCTTCGTTGCAAAGCTTGACGGTGTTAATATGTCTGAATATGAGCCGATTGACAGGGACACCGACCTTACGGAGTCTCGCTTTGAGGGAATGACGGTGTTGAAATTTGCCGTTGTAAAGGATGCACCGCACAGTGTTTTTAACGGGGCAACGTATATTGATACCATGATGCCCGAGGCTGTGGATAAGTTTATTGAAGTTACACACGAGGAATACGCAAAGCGGTGCGGTGACAGACTCGGAAAATCGATTAAAGGCATTTTTACCGATGAGCCCCACAGGGGAGCATTATACGATAAGTATTACCGTGATGAAAACGGCTTTATGTGCAGTCCCGTTTGCTATACCGATGACATTTTTAAAGAGTTTGAACGCCGCTACGGGTATGACGTAAGTGGCAGATTGCCGGAGCTTTTCTATAAAAACACCTGTAAGGGGACAAAAAGACTAAAGCATGATTATATTGATCTTGCCTGCAACCTGTTTAACGAACGTTTTACCAAGAGGATTAACGATTGGTGTGAAGAACACGGAATTACTTTTACAGGGCACGCACTTCACGAAAATGCACTTATGTACCAGACCGTGCCTAACGGTTCTCTTATGAGGTTTTACGAGCAGATGGGTATGCCCGGCATTGACCTTCTTTGCGAGTCGGAGAATGCATATTGGGTGGCAAAACAGGTGCAGTCGGTGGCAAGACAGCTCGGACAAAAGTGGGTTCTTTCGGAACTTTACGGCTGTACCGGTTGGCAGTTTGACCTCAGAGCTCACAAGGCGGTAGGCGATTGGCAAGCTCTTTACGGTATTAACGTACGTTGCCCGCACCTTTCATGGTACACAATGGAGGGCGAGGCAAAGCGTGATTATCCTGCAAGTATTTTGCACCAATCTCCTTGGTATAAGGATTACGAATTTGTGGAATCATATTATGCGAGGTTCGGAGCGGTTATGACGGCAGGCAGACCTGCTTGTGAAATTCTGGTAATGAATCCGATTGAGAGTATTTGGGTAGGAAGCTATGCGGGCTGGTCTAATTGGATGGTGCATGCATCTCCCGATGCGATTGTAATTGACGAGCATTATATGAAGCTTTTTGAGCTTTTGCAAAGCCGCCATATTGATTTTGACTACGGCGAGGAGCAGCTTCTTGCAGGGCACGGTAGCGTGGCTGTTGAAAACGGTGAGGCTGTGCTTCGTGTAGGTGAAATGTCATACAAGGTCTTTGTGATAAACGGTGCACTTACTATTAGAAGCACAACTCTTAAGCTTCTTCGAGAGTTTGTAAATCTCGGCGGCAAGGTGGTCGTGTGCGGAGAGCCGCCGATAATGATTGATGCAGAAGAAAGTAATCAATTTAAAGAGCTTATGGCAAAGCATCCCGACGAGATTATTGTCGTTGAAGAGGATGGAGCAGCTCTTGAAACAGCTTTGAAGCCGCTGCTTAAAATAACAACTCATGCTTCCGATGAAAAGCTTCGCACGCAAGTAAGACTTTGTGAAGAAAGCGGTGCCGTAATTGCCGCAGTAATAAACCTTGACAGAAACAACAGTATTTCGCCCGCAACCTTTACACTTGGCGGCGCAGAAGGAATCCGTGCTGTTGAAGAATGGTGTCTGAGGGACGGCAAGAGGTACGGTATTACGGAAAAATGTGTATTTTCAGAGGGCGGCAACGTTACCGTGAACACTGATTTTGACCCCTGCGGTGAGCGAGTTTTCGTATTTTTGAAGGAAAAAAGCGAATCTGCTGTTTTTGCACGGGAGCTTGAGGTTTCGGAAAGCGGCGTTGTAGGTGACGAGGCTCTGCAAGGTTATTCTCTTGATGAAAAGAACGTCTTAGTGCTGGATTTTGCGGAGTATAAATTCCGTGACGGAGATTGGCAACCCGAAAAGGAAATTTTAAAGGTTGACATTGCTGTCAGAGATGAGCTTGGTATTGAGCGAAGAAGCGGTAACATGCTGCAACCGTGGTATGCAAAAAAGTATGCTAATGATGTTTACGGACCGTTAGAGCTTCGTTATGAGTTCTATATTGATGAACTGCCCGATACAGATGTTGTTTTTGCAGGGGAAAGACCTGAGCTTTATGAGTACAGCATCAATGGCGTGAAATTGGAAGCAGACGGCGGCTTTTGGGTAGACATTTGCTTCAAGACCATGCCTGTGCCGCGCAATGCCTTGAAACTCGGTAAAAACGTTGTGACCGCAAAAACTATTTTCGGAAGAACATCCAACGTGGAGGCAGTATACGTTTTGGGCGATTTCGGTGTTAAAACAGATGGAAATAAAAAGCATATCACAAAGCTTCCGGAAAACACGGGCTTTGGTAATCTTAAAGACTACAGCTTGCCTTTCTATTCGGGCTGTGTGACGTATAAAATTAATAAGTCATCGCTTCCTTGCGTAAACGTAAATTGCGGCGAAAGACTTTTTATAGGGGTTGAAAACTTTGCAGGAGCGATGGTAAAGGTTTCTTCCGCGGACGGTAGCAGAGAAGTACTTTTGCCTTGGAAAAAACAAATGGCAGACGTTACCGATTTTGAGGGCGATTTTATCAACGTGACCTTGGTTTGCACCCGCAGAAATACGTTTGGCCCCCTTCATCTGGTGCCTGCAATCACACCTCACTACGTTCCCGATTTGTTCCTGACCGAGGGTGAGAGCTTCAGCACCGACTACGTCCTGACAGACAGCGGAATTTTCAGCGGTATTAATTTTGAAAAGAGGGTGCCGGAAAAGCGCTGAGGAAAACTATATGAAAACATCAAAAGGATTGATTATATTGATTATTATTTCACTTTCAATATTCGGATTGTGTGCCTGTCACGGCGGTGACAACAAAAAGAACAGCAATAACGCTGCACAAAACAGTTCTTATGAACAAATTACGGCAGAGGAAGCAAAAAAGATTATGGACAGTAGCTCAGACTATATTATTTTGGACGTGAGGACTGCAGAGGAATTTGCCGAAGGGTATATTGCAAATGCAATTAACATCAGCCATGAAGAAATAAAAGATAAGGCTGAGGACGTGCTACCGGATAAAGAGCAGACTATTCTTGTATATTGCCGAAGCGGCAGGCGCAGTAAGATTGCTTCTGAGACACTTGTTTCACTTGGTTACACGAACGTCAAGGAGTTCGGCGGTATTATTGATTGGCCGTATGAGCTTGCAGGAGTAAAGACAGATTGATAAACTTTGCCGTTTAAAGGAGAAAACAAAAATGGTTTATTATACAGGGGATATTCACGGTGAAAGTTCTGATTTTGCACGTCGCTGTATGAATATTTCCATGACAAGCGGCGATACCGTAATAATTCTCGGTGACGTAGGCGCAAACTATTACGGCAACGAACGTGACGTTAAGTTCAAGACTGACGTTACACACAGCAACGCGACAATTCTTTGTGTGCACGGAAATCATGAAATGCGCCCGTGGAATATTTCTACGTATAAAACGAAAGAATGGAATGGCGGGACCGTATGGTATGAGGAAGAATACCCAAGTCTGTTATTTGCAAAGGACGGAGAGATTTACAACATAGAAGGCACAAAGCATCTTGTAATAGGCGGAGCCTACAGTGCAGATAAGCATAGGCGCTTACTACGTGGGTATAAGTGGTGGGAGGATGAACAACCCTCTGAGGAAATTAAACGATACGTAGAACGGCAGATAAAAGAAAAGGAATTTGACGTAATCATTTCGCACACCTGTCCGCTAAAATATGAACCGATTGAGGCGTTTATTCCGGGAATAGACCGAAGAAAAGTAGATACAAGCACGGAGGAATGGCTTGACAGTATCGAGGAATCAACTGAATACAAAGCCTGGTACTGCGGTCATTGGCATATTAATAAACGCATAGACCGGATGCACTTCTTGTACGAGGGTGTCGAAAGCAACGGAAGCTTTGAAAAATAGGGGGTTTAGAGCTGAGAGTTCACGCTCCTGTTTGTAAGCGGCGCTGTAATTGTCAAAATGACTGTTTGTGATATAAAGAAAAATTTTAAAGAATCTTAATAATTACTAACGAATGCCCCCTGCGGAATTAAACTCCTCAGGGGGTATTCTTATTAAGATATAGATTTCTTACCTAAAATCAACAATTTTCGGTCTTGATGGCCTCCGCCTTATCGGCTGGTCATATAGATGATAGAGCTTCATTACAAATGCCATCTTTTTGTTTTATGTCGCCCTGTGAAATCCACTGCATAAGATTATTGCTTTTTTCTTAGCAACGGAATCAAAGCCAACCAGATGCACACGGCAGCAATCAGCGCTGCCAAAAATATATTAACGTTGGGGATAAAGGAGGTAGTACCGTCGTTGTTCAGAACGGTCTGTGCATTGTTTAGTACCTCCGCGCCGATGGCAGGTCCGATAATGCCGGGAATCAGCACCTGCGCGATTATTCGCTGTCCCTGGAACATACCTGCCTTGTTTTCGGGAGTATTATCACGAAGCATTGCCCCGAATACCGCCATTCCGGAAAGATATCCGCAAAGCATCAGCAGCGTGCCGATAAAAACAGGGGTTGTACTGCGGAAAAAATACAACATTACGTAACCACCCATCAACAAGCCGAGCGAGGGCATTATCGAGAATCTAAAGCCCATACGGTCGTAAAGCTTGCCGTAAAAAAACGTAAACACCGCTGCCAGCACGATAGCAGGCGCAAAGATTAAGACGTAATTATCCATTTTGAGCGATACCGTATAATACAGTATCAGATAAGGCATAAAAATTTGAATGGAAATGCCAAAAACCATATACGCCAGCAACGTCAAGAATAGGTTTTTGTTTTCACGTATTACTCGCGGTCTGAAGCCGTATGCAAGATTTTTTAAGAAACTCGTATTATCTGAATTATCCACCTTGGGCTCTTGAATCAAAAAGAAGCCCGCAACGCCAAGCACCAATACGGCTGTGCCGATAATACCGAAAAAGACATTCCAGAAATTCGGATCGCTTTGATCCATCAGCATAGCGCCGCCGAATACCACCAATATTGCAAGCATAGGCATCATCGAATTGACACCCTCCGCCGCACCTCGGTTCGTCTCGTCTGTCGAATCGGTAAGCCACGCATTAAATGCGGCATCATTAGCGGCAGAACCAAAGAAGGTCATAATGCAATCCGTCAATATCACCATCGTCACACCCGTTGTCGCGGCGACAGCAGTCATGGCAGCAGTCGGTGAGAACATATTGATAAGTGCAAAGCTCCATATCGATACACCCCAACAAATATAACCGCCGCAGATAAACAACTTGCGCTTGCCCAGCTTATCTGAAAGCGCGCCGATAAGCAACGTTGTCACCGTAGCGGCAACAGCACTCGCCGCAACCATCAATGCAATCTGATCCTCAGATGCGCGGAACCGTTCGTAAATGAACACGTTCAGGTACATATTTTCCATAACCCATGCAATCTGTCCCACCAATGAGAAGATAATCAGACTGAGCCAGAATTTTTTGGATTTTTTCTGCTTATCCATAAGATAACCACCTCTGCAGTCTTTTCAATATAGCGCCGTCGGCACAAAGCTACTGTCAGTATACCACAGCCACCCTGCACGGGGCAAGTAGCAAGCGCTCAAGTGCGATGCAAGGCAACTACAGCCATATCGACAGCGACAGCAAAAAGGAGAGCGCAAGGGCAATCGGACCGGCGCCGGCAGTAAAAAAGAACAGACCAACGGCTGACAAAGTAAATCCCTCCGTGTGTGGAAGCATGCGGAGGGATGGTTTAAGCGTGTTTTATACCCGAACGGGGCTAAAATAAGTGATATGATTAGAATTACACCCGATAGGGTATAGATTGAAACGATAATTGCCATATTAAAGCAAAGATTTGCTCAGTTTTGTGTGCAATAAACCTTCACTGCTTCAAGAATAAACTCTGCTGTGCCATCAGCGTGCTTATCGATGTTATTCTTGAAACGCTCGTCTGCAACGTACATCTGAGTGAGACCTACTAAAATGTTATTGGTGCAAAGATAGTAATTTTCGGTAATGTAGCTTTGCAGCTTTTGCACAAGCTTTTGTGCTTCCTTGGAATCCGGTGTTTCGCCATTGCCCATGCAAACTGCAAACTCAGCCATGATGCGATCCATGCCGGATGCAAGGTCATTCCACTTCTGCTTGGAGTAGTTCTTTGTCTTTTCTTCGTGTTCCTTGTATGCGTCTCTGGTGCCCCATTTTTCTTGCACCTCGGAAGTGTACTTTTCAAAATCGCTGCTATCAAATGTATTCATAACGTGTTTTCCTTTCGCTGTGCCGTTAATGACTTGTTGGGAAGATGATTGAGAGATAGATAAATTAGAATTTACTTACATATAAAACAAAAAGATTGATGTTATTAAAAGTAAAGCAAAAATGACCATCGCAATAATACAAACATATCTCAGAGATTTTTGCTGTAACAGTTTCTTACTAACCGCCGACAGAATAAATCCCAAAACGGATACGGTAAATAAGCAAATTCCGTATCCCCAACCAATACCCAAATAATCAATTCCGCTTGCACTTGGGTTATTGGCAAGTTCATTCAAGCTGCGGTTGATATCAACCACACTGTAGATACAGAAGGCTATTGAAACAACGAGAACAAGGCACGATACAACTAATAATATCACAGAAAGTGTTTTTTTCATACGTATGCACTCCTTTGTCAAATTCTTATTTATCGAAGTGTTCGACATATTGGAATTTAACGCGCTAAAAAACGAAACATCAACTTCTAAACGGCTTATTAAAAGAACCTATCTCAATCAAATTCCCCTCGGGGTCTGCAATGTAACAAGTTCTTTGTCCCCAAGGTTCAGTTACAGGTTCTAATACAGAGACTGCCCCTTTGCTGATAGCCTTTTCGTATTCAGCATCTACTTCCGCAAAACTATCAACATACAATGCAATTTCTGTGTGGCCATTGAGCCCTTTTATGTATTCATATTTACGGCTTGACATTTTCTCAAAATCTTTTCTTCCGTACAAAAGAAATAATGTGTCATCTTTAATCAAATAAACATTTGAGGTATCTTCATCTTCTTTTATTTCAAAACCTAAAACATCTCGATAAAAGCAAATCATTTTTGCCATATCTTCTACAAATAGTCCAAATCCATCAAGCCTCATTTTAACACCTCGTCAATTTCTTATTATCCTATCGTTTTTTATAAATAACCAGTTCCGGATTTTCTCCGTTTTCTTCGTAAGTGCAAACGAGTAAAAAATCCATATTAGCGGCAATACCAAAACAACGGTCACCGTCGAATTCGCATTCAAGTTGATTTCCGAGATATGTTGCGTTGTCATCAAGGAATTTCACAGTTTGACCGTTTGGAAGTCGGTATTCAAGGTTGATGTATCCACCCACGAGCGCATTAAGCTTTTCAACCTTTGGCATTCCTTCAACATTTAACTCATTAAATTCTTTGATGAGCTGTTGCTTAAATTCTTCAAACTTTTGTGTACCGCCGAGGTATTTATACTGTTTCCAGTAATCGAGCTTCGGAAGCAAATTCTTCATATATGCGCGAGCCTGGTCTGAGGGGAAATGCTCATTTGCCATATTCTGCACGCAGACTTCTATTAAATCATCCATGTTATGATACATGTATTCGCCGTCTGCATAGCACCATTTGCAGTATTCTTCATTGAAAATGCCGTCTTTTTCACGACTGATACTAGAGTCTTCAAGCGGCATACCGCAGCATTGACAAATTAGTTTTTGTGGAGATCCAAGAAGCGTGTTGATAGATACATCAAACAGTTTTGATAACAGTTTTAATGTTTCTGTGTTCGGCGTAGTTTCACCGTTTTCCCAACGAGAAACTGCCTGACGAGTCACGAACACTCTTTCTGCAAGTTCTTCTTGTGACATTCCTTTTTTTGTTCTCAATTCAAGAATAATATCTTTTGTTTCCATAGAATTACCACCTCGATATCATTATATTGCGATGTGTTGAAGTTCACAAGCAACCCGCTGTTGCTGTCAGTTCGCTATGTTGGAATTTATCATTATATTTTATTTAGAAATTCTTCTGCTTGGATGCGATTTGAAAATATGTAAATATCTTTGTGAGAATATCTTTTCAATAGTTCTGTTACTTTTGGTCTGCTTTGTGAATTGTAGTTTTTTATAAACTCAATAAAATCTGCATCATCTTCATCGCTTTCTATCCAAGGCATATCACTTCTTGGTTTTCCTTTTCTCTCCTTAATACCATCAAGACAAACATCTAATGGATAGTCAAGAAAAATAACTGTATCACACTTTTGCATTCTCAATTCCATTGTGGAACCATAATTGCCATCAATTATCCACTCATTATTTTCGATTATTTTTAATAGTCTGTCAAGAAAAACGGATTTTTCAACAGTTGTTTTATCTTCGTTCCAAAACAACATATCTAAATGATACAATGGAATTTTTGTAATTTTGTGTAATGACTTGGAAAAGGTACTCTTACCACTTCCGGGACACCCGATTACAATAATTTTGTTCATATCTTACTTACCTACAAATTCTTATGTATCCAACTGTTCTACTTGTTGAAATTTATATTCTCGAGCGGATGATAAAACTTGCTGCCCCAATCACCGCCAAAACAATTCCAACTATTAAAAAGATAATCATCCGTTGGTGCAGGCGGGCAAAAAGCTCTGCAGTGCCGTCAAGCACGTGGTAGTATCCATACCAATTAAATGCAGCGAACAACAATGATAAAGCGCAGGCAATTAAACTAATAACACCAACTATTAAAAATAATTTGTTCATACTTTCCCCCGATAAGCTGATATTTATAAAACAAATTATATCATAGAACTGCTAATTCTACAACTGTCTGTATAGTGTATATACAAGCAAGAATAAACCCCAACGAAATTTTGAGGTTTGCACCTTTGACCAATCAGACAACCAATGACGTTCAGGCTACCCCCAAATGGGTGCGAGATAAAAAGTGAGGTTGAAATTTTTTTGCATTTCGCAGTTTTGGGGAGAAAATTGACCTGATTCAGCCCCAAAAACTGTTCGTAAAACTTTATAGAGATTTCGTCTTTTTTTCTTGCGGATAATACCATCAAATCACAACTTAGTAAAGTATGATTTGGTGGTATTATTTTTGTAGGTTTGTCAATCATGTGTTACACTTTGTTGCTAAAAATTCATCAAGCACCTCCTTTGGTGTTTTCCATCCAAGCGGCCTCATAGGAAAGTTATTATAATCCTTGCGATTATATATCTTTAATTGCTTAGAGAAATCCTCAAAGGAATAAAAGGTATGTGTGGCATAGAACCTTTCATTATCCTTTCTGTGACTTCGCTCTACTTTGGAATAAGAGTAATCTAACATTATAAAAAGAAAATCCTCTGGAATCATGCGATCCAGAGGATTTTTGGTCGGAGTGACAGGATTCGAACCTGCGGCATCGACGTCCCAAATGGTAAAAAACACTTGATTTATAGACGTTTCCGGTTATTTCTAACCCTTTCTGCTCAAAACAACATTTTCATTGACGCTTTTATCTCCGTTATATCCGTGTGTTCCGGTCGCAGAAGTGGG
>JAZPZG010000078.1:0-7120 GCA_045544575.1 Clostridia bacterium | reverse complement strand
CAAATAGCCTTAAGAGAATCACACTTGTTTACGTGTCTTGAAAGGCTCCATGCGGCGTTGATAGAAATATACGGGTCATAACCGTAAACTTCCATGCCGAGGTTGTAAGCAGTATTTGCAACCATAACACCGATAGCACCGAGACCTATAACACCGAGTTTTTTGCCGAGAAGCTCAGGGCCCTCAAACTTAGACTTTCCTTTTTCTACAAGCTTTGCAGCGTCGGGATTTCCTGCAAGAGTTTTAGCCCACTCAACACCGCCTGTTACGTCTCTGGAACCGATAAGAAGCGCCGCAATAGCAAGCTCCTTAACAGCATTTGCGTTAGCACCGGGAGTATTGAAAACCACGATACCCTTCTTACTGCACTCCTCAATCGGAATATTGTTTACACCGATACCGGCTCTTGCAATACCGAGAAGCTCGTCGTTGAAAGCCATATCATGCAAAGCTGCAGAACGCACCATAATACCTGCTGCGTTTTCTACGTCCTCGCCTACATTATAGTCTCCGTTTTTAAAAACGTCCGTTCCTATCGGAGAAATCTTATTCATCAACTTAATATTAGCCATATTGACCTCCGTATTTCAAATAGATAATTATACGTTCTCTGTTTCAAACTTCTTCATGAAATCTACAAGTGCCTTTACGCCCTCTACAGGCATAGCATTGTAAATGGAAGCTCTCATACCGCCCACGCTTCTGTGACCTTTAAGGTTCACAAAGCCGTTTGCTGTCGCACTCTTAACGAAAGCCTTATCAAGCTCCTCGTTTCCTGTGATAAACGGAATGTTCATGTAAGAACGGTCAACGCCCTGAACGGTAGGCTTAAAGAGCTTGGATTCGTCAAGATAGTTGTAAAGAAGCGCAGCCTTCTCGTGATTAATCTTCTCCATAGCAGCAATGCCGCCGATTTCGTCGCGGAGCCACTCAAGTACAAGCTTACAAATGTATATGGAGTACGTAGGAGGAGTGTTGTACATAGAACCGTTTTTATCATGGATTTCGTATGTAAACATGGTAGGAGTCTCGGGCTTATGCTTTCCGATAAGATCCTTACGAATAATAACTACGGTAAGACCTGCGGGTCCCATGTTTTTCTGTGCACCTGCAAAGATAACGCCGTACTTGCTTACGTCAATCTCCTCAGAAAGAATACAAGAAGACATGTCAGCAACAAGAGGTACGTTTCCGCACTCGGGAAGCTTAGAAAATCTGGTACCGTAAATAGTATTGTTTGAACAGATATGGAAGTAATCTGCATCAGGATTGAACTTAGACTTATCAAGCTCGGGAATATAGCTGTAGGTCTTATCCTTACTGGAAGCTACAACGTTTACTTCGCAGTACTTGGATGCTTCCTGCTGTGCCTTAGAAGCCCACTGACCTGTAAGTGCAAGGTCGATTTTTCCGCTGCCTGTAGCAAGGTTTAAGGGGAGCATAGCAAACTGAGATGATGCACCGCCCTGCAAGAAAAGTACGGAATAATTTTCGGGAATGTTAAGAAGCTTTCTTAAAAGAGCCTCTGTCTCATCAATAATGCTCTGATATACAGGTGAACGGTGGCTCATTTCCATAACGGACATGCCTGCATCTCCGTAAGAAACCAACTCTGCCTGTGCCTTTTTAAGTACGCTTTCTGCAATAACAGAAGGACCTGCTGAAAAATTATAAACGCGTTCCATAATTAAGCCTCCAAATCTATTGAAACCATAAAGATTTCAAAGTAAAAATACAAGGTTATTATATACCTTTCCGTACTTAAATGTCAACCGTACCAATCACTTTTTCTGTTATCAATTTAATAAATTAAACTATTCTATATTCACACTCTGCGGTAATTATGCATACTTTATAGCAGACATCTAAAAAAGGCGGTCTGCTTTATGAAAATAGTTGTAGTAAAAGCTCCGAAGCCGGTAAGTTGCCTGTTAAGGCTCGTTTTTGGAATAAAAAAGTCCAACTGAGCGTATAGTTAACTGAATTATGCCGGGGCGGGAACCGTTTTTGAACAAAATCATTTCTATAAAATCAATTTTTACCAAAAAACAATTACGGCTTTTGTCTGTTGCCGTGTTTGCAATACTACTGCTTTTTTTAACGGGACTGACGGCACGTGAATGTTTTTTGCAAAGTCTGAGTACTTCCGTTACTTCTAGCGGAGATATAACGGTAACCCTGCCCAACGGCTTCATTGCGGAAAAAGACAATATTTCCGAGGATGGAGAAAACCTCTCCCTGTATAACATAAGCGGTACGACAAACAAAGTTGCACTAAGCGGTTTTATTCGCGAAGCAATATTAACAGAGCCGCTCGGCGAATACTTAAAAAAGTCGGAAGAATATAAGTCTGCATCAATATACGACTTTTCTCAGAAAAACATTTCTGCAAGCGGGGTAAGCGGATACGTGTGGAGCTATTCCGTAAGTCACGAAGACGGCAGTAAGACGTTTGTTCGCAGTGCTTTTTTTCCCGGCATAAACAAATTTTATACGCTCCATCTCGCCGCAAATTCACAAAAAAAAGACAGTGTTCAAAGTGACGTCGAGATGACACTTGACACTGTCTTTAACAGTATTATCCAAAATCTTAAATTTTCCGATTCTGTGCAAAGCGGCAAGCTGTTTGAATGGTACAATGCTCACAATCGGGTTTTCTCGCATTGCAAACAGCTCTTCCGTGGAGCACAAGCTGATGACAAAAGCGTCCGCTTCTTTCAGCAGGGAGCAACTCTCTCAAATCCATTTCAATTTTGACAGGGTCGGTGTTATCCGTAAAACCGATTCTTCCGCACAGCCTTATGGCATGAGTGTCGACAACATACGACGGCTGACCGAAAGCATCTCCCAGAACAAGATTAGCAGTTTTCCTGCCTACACCTGCAAGTGCGGTTAGCTCTTCCATCGTTGACGGAACCTTTCCGCCGTGTTTTTCCAGAAGTGCAACACAGCAATCCTTTATGTTTTGCGCCTTCGCCCTGTAAAAGCCTGTCGACTTTATATACTCTTCGATTTCTTTAACGTCTGCCTCCGCAAAGGACTTGCAATCGGGAAATCTTTTAAACAGTGCAGGAGTCACCATATTAACCCTTGCATCGGTACATTGTGCCGAAAGACGCGTAGCTATAAGGAGCTGTAATGGGTCGTCATATTTCAGGGAACATTCCGCATCAGGGTAAAGCCTGTCAAACTCGTCCATTACAAAGGAAAGTTTTTCCGATATTGCTTCATAACACATTGCCTATCACTCCGATTCACCGAGAACAACGGTATAGTCACGGTATTCACCCGAACCTGTACGGGTATTGTAGCAGAACACCTTTACCGTTACTGTTTCGCCGGGCTTATATTTAAGCAACTCTTCTCTCAGATCATAATAGTTTCTAACCGCCTCACCGTTTAATTCAGTAAGAATTGAATTAGCCTCAATTCCCGCTTTTTCTGCAGGAGAACCTGCCGCAACCTCGGCAATCCACGCACCTGCGGGAAGACCTGCATTTTCAGCCTCCGTTTCATTGTATGTGGTATTAACCGAAATTCCCAGCTGAGCCCTGGCAACCTTTCCTTCGCTTATCAACGTTGAAACGATATCCTTTACGGTTGCGGAAGGAATTGCAAAGCCCATCCCCTCATATCCGTCTGCCACTATTTTGAGGAAACAGATACCTATCAGCTCACCTTTAGCATTAAGCAGTGCACCGCCGCTGTTTCCGGGATTAATTGCAGTATTGGTTTGAATCAAATCATACGCAAGACCGGAATCTGTGCTCACGTTTCTCTCAATTCCGCTGACAATTCCGTCACTTAAAGAATTCATAAATTCAAGACCGCCCGGACTTCCTATGGCAAAAACCTTGTCTCCCACAGCCACCTTCTTTGAATCACCTATCTCTATAGGCTTCAGATTTTCAGCGGCAATCTTTATAACCGCAAGGTCAGTCGTCGCATCTGAACCGATAATTTTCGCAGTGCTGTAGTTTTGGAGATCTTCATCAAAAAAGACTCTGATTTCATAACCCGCCGCAAGCGAACCCGAACTATTTATGGCATCGGCAATAACGTGATGGTTCGTAATAATGTATCCATCTGCGCTGTATATAACACCCGAGCCTTCGCCTACCGTTGTGTATTCATTTTTCCACGAAGCACCTGACGTAGAAGCTACCACACGAATACCGACAATAGACTGCTCGCACTTTGCGTAAACGGCAGCGGCATTGTCATCAGCCTCGCCGTCAATATTTATCGTCACGTCGCTTCCACCGGGAACCTGAGTTCCTCCCACCACAGTTCCGTTAGGTATGTTAGGAACTTTATTGTCGCCCTCTGATTCGGGACCCGACTGTGTATGATTCTGAACGAAGGTCGCCATAAAACTCTTGCCGGAAGATGGCATTTTCCAAAGAAACAACACTGCAAATGCCGCAACAAGCACTACAAACGCCGAAACAGCAGATATCATCACACACGCCCAAGCAGAAACGCCTCGTTTGTTAGCATTTGCCGCCGCCTTTTTGCGTTGCTTTTCTGCCTTGCGTGCATTTTCATATTCCTCTCGCATTTTTGCACTTACAGCCTCTGCTTCTTCTGCGGCAAGCTTCATTCTTTCTATTTCAGAAATACCGTTTTCTTCTTCCGCTGCGGGTTCGGAAACATCTTCTTTTATTAAATCATCTTCTGCAATAACGTTTTCAACGTCATTACCGATATTATTTTCATCCATTAAACAGTCCTCCTAAGATACAATATTTCGGGGAGTTACCCTCGTCTGCTTATAATTATATCCGCAAAGATTAAAAAAACCTTTGAAAGCCGCGGACAATACACGCCGCGGCTTTTGCTGTCAATAAACCACTCTTAAGCATTCAACTAAGCTGTAAAATTATTCTGTAACAACTTCAAGCTCAGATGTACAGTGAGGGCAACGTGTCGCATTAATATGAATTTCCGTAAGGCAATGAGGACACGTCTTAATAAGAGCCTTCGCAGCAGCCTCAGCTTCAGCAGCGGCAGCAGCTTCAGCAGCAGCCTGTTTCTTGGCCTTAACGTCGGCAGCCTTGATAATACTTACAACTACGAATACAGAAATTGCAATAAGTAAAAAGTTGATAACCGCCTGAATAAAGTTTCCGTAGTTAAGCGTAACTGCGCCTGCCTCAGTTGCTTCTGCAAGCGTTGCATAAACAGTTCCCTCGGGAGCTCCCTCGGGAAGCTTAAGAACGGTAAACAAATCAGTATAATTTCTGCTTCCTGTAAGCAAAGAGATTGCAGGAGTGATAAGGTCCTTAACAAGTGAATTTACAATTGCCGTAAAAGCTGAACCGATAACAACACCGACAGCCATATCAACGATATTTCCCTTGAATGCGAATTTTTTAAAATCCTCACCAAGCTTCATCGCAGCCTTTGCGCCTTTGTTCTCTGTAAGAACTTCTTTAACTTTTTTCTTTCCCATAACAGTCAAATTCCTTTCAGTAAATTATATTATTTCCATCAGTCTGCAAGTCCGCAGCACTTTTTGTACTTCTTACCGCTTCCGCAAGGACAGGGATCATTTCTGCCAACCTTTGTGCTGACAGCCTGTGAATCAGCTTTAAACTGAGCCATGATATCTGCTCTCTTTTCCTCTGAAAGAACGTCCTCCCATTCTTCAAGCTGATAGAGCCACGGAGCTTTTGCTTTAAGCATATTGTAATACAGCTTGTCCCATACAATTTTTAACTCTACTGCAGAATCCTCTTCAAGACTTTCAAAACCAACGGTTTCTTCAAGTGAAGTATTGATTCCGTCGATAAATGCAGTCACCTCAAAAGCTTCAAGAGCATACTTTTCCGCAAGTTCAGACACTGTTCCGCTTACAACCTGCGTTTTTTCGGAAAGAATTTTTGCGTATGCATCTCTTTCCTTCATATAGTACTCATTTATGTAATTTTGTGCGGCCTTTCCGCCGTCGTGCATTGATTCAACCTTTTGTTCCCAAATGGTATAAAGTCCCATGTGAACTCCTCCTTGTATTAATGGCTCATCGCCTTATGGATTTTTTCTGCGTTTTTCGTATATCATAAGTGCCGCCGCAACGGACGCATTAAGCGACTCTGCATTTCCCGGCATAGGTATCGTGAGCAACTTGTCACAGCAAGAAAGCATTTCATCACTCACACCATTCGCTTCGTTTCCTATTACAATTGCACTTTTTCCCAAGAACGGCTCATCAAAGCAGCTGGTCTCTCCTCTTGGATGTGCCGCATACACTGTGTAGCCTTCTTTTTGCAAAGCTTTTGCGAGCTCTGAAGAAGATATGGTATCCCCGCGCAGGAATTGAACTATCGGTATGTGAAACACAGAGCCTGTGGTAGACCTCAAAACCTTTGAGTTGTATACGTCTACACAACCTTTAGTGCATATAATGCCGTCAAAGGCGGCTGCATCTGCGGTTCGTATGATAGTTCCCATATTTCCGGGGTCTTGTAAATTTTCCAAAAGCACAATACTGTCGCCTTTTATTTTGCGCGGACGCTTGATCGTAAAAACAGCACCTATGCCCTGCGGAGTTTCGGTATCCGTAATCTGTGCATATACCGAATCACTTACAGGAAGCAAAACAGACTCTGCGGAAAAATGCTCCGCAGAGTCTGTAACTCTTTTAAGCTCCGCGTAAAATTCCGACTTAATAAACGACTCGGACAAAACCAAGTGCTTTATTTCAGCACCGGATATAATCCCCTCGCATACGCTGCGGAGACCTTCGATAAAGAAGCATCCGGATTCTTCTCTGAATTTGCGCTTTTTCAAGCTTTTAATGAAACGCACTTGCGCGTTTTGAGTGCTTGTTATCATAAATTTTACACGCTAAATAATCTGCTCTTATGCATTAACCTGAGCAACGAGCTTTGCAAAAGCAGCCTTATCATTAACTGCCATATCAGCAAGAACTTTTCTGTTAAGCTCGATGTTGTTCTTCTTAAGAGCATTCATGAGCTTGCTGTATGTTGTGCCGTTGATTCTTGCAGCAGCATTGATTCTTGTAATCCAAAGGCTTCTGAACTCTCTCTTTGTCTGTTTTCTACCAGCGAAAGAATGAGCTAAAGCTTTCATTACTGACTGTTTTGCTACTCTAAGT
>JAZPZG010000077.1:0-43803 GCA_045544575.1 Clostridia bacterium | reverse complement strand
CAGAACTTAAAAATACAACAGCCGGAGGCATACGCCTCGGTCTGTTGCAGTTAACTTCATAATGAAGATGGCGACTTTATATTTCTATTTCTGTACCGCCGCCGGGCACACTGTCGGAAGTTCCGCCGTCTCCCCAACCTTCACCTGTATCAGTATAGGATACAGCTCCGATTTTATCCAAAGCCTCAAAGGATACTATCTCTATTTCAGGCTCGACAAATACCTTTTTCATTATAGCAACTCCTTTCCGCTTATTGAGCAGCGTAATTTACGCAATCGCCCGCTGTCAATTGAGTTTCTTCGTAATGCTTAATCTTTCCGCCTGCAGTGACATTTATAGCATCACAATCAGCCGTTATAACAGAAGCGTCTATCATTATAGCATTACCGTAAGAAATTGTCCAGTTACTATTTTCAGCAGTTGTGTCGGAGTTCACGTAAATCACGTAAGGCTTCACGTAAAGTGTCTTTCCGTCTATCATCTTAGTGGTTACGTTACCGAAGAACTGACCGGCATTATTGTTTGTATTAATGGAAAGCTTCTTGAACGTACCTCCGTTACCGCTCTCAGTATTAAGAGAGAGGAAATCTGCAGCAGTCATATTACCATCGATATCGTAGAAGTTAGTAATAGGTTTCACATCATCACTTCCGGATACGTAGAGCAAATATCCAAAATCTACAAATTCGTACTTCGAGCCGTCAGCAGGAAGAGTAACAATTGCATTAAAGGCAATATTTACCTTCTCGTTTGCACGCAACGAATACTGTGCATACTCGGAAATCGTCACTGCAGGCTTAGTCGTTGTCACATCAAACGTACCCGATGTGTAAACAGCTCTCAGTTCCATATGACCTACAACTCTGAAAGAATATTTCGCATTGTAGCTCAATATCGGATAATAGTAGTTGCCCACCTTAACAGTTCCGTTAGAGTAGATCTTAACAGCTTCATCAGCAGAAGTCTCGCCCTCTGTAAGCTCAACAGCATCGTTATTTACAACGTAGCTCTGTCTTGCGGGCTTACTCATATCTACCCAACCTACAAAGGTCTTTCCGTCCAAAGCAGCGGGTGTAGTAACGTACACGCTTGCATTGATAGGACGTTCAAAGCTGCCGGTTACTTGTTCACCGCTGTCATTGTATGCAATAACATCAACAACCGCAGGAGTAGTTGCACCTGTACCGCTTGCCGCCTTCCAAGAAGCTTTTACAGTAATGTTAGCGCTTACGTTAATCAAAGAGTGAATCGTCCACTCTCCGTAAGGCTCTTCAGCATCTGCATAGTATGTGTATGCATAAAGAACATCATAGCTCTTGCCTGCAAGCTCAATAAGAGCGTATACCTTCTCAGGTGCTACTGCCTCGCCGCTCGCTTCAGCCTCAGCCTTTGCTTCATCAATAAACGTCATTGCCTGTGCTATCGCAGCTTCCTCGCTATCCAGAACAACTATCGTTCTTTCACCGTTTTCATCGAGAACGTATTCACCGCTTTCATTTGTCACATAGTAGAAATACTTAGTAACGTTCTTCGCATCATAGTTCTCGACTGTCCAGCCGTTAAACGTATAACCAACCTTGATAGGCCTGTTGTAGGAAAGCTCTGCCATATTTACACTGCCGCCTTCGATTGCAGGAATCGACTGAACTACCTGATTTGCATCGTTTACAAAATCCACGTAGTAAAGATTTGCCTTATCCGCATTCTTAACAAAGATTGCAAAAATCTTCGTATTAGCCACATAAATATTCTCAACAGTATACTTTGCATCCTTACTTACAAGGCACTTAACAGAACCGTCATTGTTAAGCTCATACCAGCCAACAAATGAGTAACCTATATTAGCCTCAGCAACAAAGGTCTTGATAGATCCGTAAGGTGTTACTCCGGAAGTGGAGTCGTCATTATCAATAGTGATAGTTACCTTACCGGGTATAGCGTTCCATATGCCTTCGTCGGACTCAATTGATACCTCTTCTGCAACAACGGAGAACGCAACAGTAATTACATTTCCGCCCTTATCTGTAAGAGCTTCACCCGTCTCACCGTCAATCATTTTAACTACGTAGTCACCGTAAGGCAGGTACTCTGCAGGAATCTCTGTAAAGCCAACCATGTCTCTGATGTCAGGATGTGTTGTAATCATATCGGTATTAAAGCCTACAGTGCTGTTACCGAAGAGAGGAGCAAACTGAATTGCATTTTCCTTTGTAAAGTCTCCTGTAAAGTCAGCGTTGAAGATAGCAAGATACGTACCAACATCTCCGCCGGTGTAAGAAACGTTTACTTTTTCGCCGTATGCGTACTCATTATCGCTGTCAGCAATGTTTGCACTGTTGTTAGTTGTAACAGAGAAGAACATTTCCTTTGAAAGCGTACTACCGTCTTTATCGGTAATGATTGCAAAGTAATCGCCCACAGGAAGTCTCAAACCATCAGTTTCATTGTAGATTACCTCACCGATAACGCCTGTAATTGCAAACTTACCCTCAAGAGTTGTTGCATACTTGTTATACTCGATAGCGTATTCCACATTTATTTGGTCCAGAGCAATATTTTCTATCAAAGCATACTGCAATGCATTTGCGAGTTTTTTACTTGTTGCATTCTTATTAAAGATTGCAAGGTAATACGTGTCGGAAGCATAAACGTCTCCCGCTTCACCGTACTGGCGATAGTACTCAAGATTGAATATCTCATCCTCTGATACGGTGTTTCCTTCAATTCCGGAAATAGCCAAGATAGGATTACGAATCTCAAACTCCTTGTATCCTGTTTCGACCAGATTTTCGTTTGCATCTTCACATACACCTACAAGTCGATATGTCATACCCGGAATAAGATTCTCTGTATCCAGGATAACGGTTCCCACTTTTGAACGTACGTCAAAAGAAATAACGGGATCCATAATAACGTTTCCATTCTCATCCTTCAAAATGATCTTTGAGTTTGCATCTGCCCATGCATAGCTTACGGGAATCTGCTCACCCTTTACATATACATTTTCAGGTATATCGATATGAGGACAAGAGCCCGATACCGTGCAGAATACAAGTTCTTCACTTATAATGCTGCCACCCGCATTAAACACAAGGATAGCATAGTCACAAGCGTCGCCGTATATGTCTTTGGGCAACAACGAAATACAACCGTAACCATTGTACCATACGGAGTCACGTGTGGATTGATTTCCAGGATGCCATCCGCAGTCAAACGTAGAACCACCGCCCAGTTCATCCCAATGACGGTTAAAGTAAGCAAAGTTCTTTCCGTCTTCCGTGTATGCACGCTGTGCACAGTTGTCAAAGTTAGGAATAATCTCCGTTGTACCGTCAGGTGAATAGAACTTTCCGGTAGTTGCGTCGTATCTGTAAACAGCAATCCAGTTGCCTATCTCCGTACCGTCATACGTTATCTGAATCAAGTCATCAACAATAAACTCGGTCTGGTGTCCCTGAGTATTAACCAAAACGTCTTTTTCAATGTTTTCGATTTCACCGACAACAAAGTTATCAAAGTACATCTTGTCAGAACCACGAGTAGCATCTTCCCAGAAACCATGCATAAACATGGAGAATCCTCTCAGGTACTCGTGAGGAGTTACAGTCGTTATGGTTCCTGCATTGTTGAGATTTGCAGAATATGTGTACGTACCTATAACCTTACCATCAACAACCACAGTATAGTCTGAGCTTCCTGCGGTCATAATCACGGTAATGGTATAGTCTCTGCCCTTTTCAAACTCAATAGTTCGAAGCATAGGACGACCACTGGCAATCTTTCCGGTACCGCTTTCATCATTTACAAACAGGTACGCCTTACCGGAAGTAGTATCGCCGGGATCATGTTCGATTGTCAACAGATCGGGATAGTAACCATCCGGATCCCAAGTACCCTTAACGTCCTGGTTTTTATCGGTAATAGGACGAATAGCCATACCGTAGCTCGATGCCCAATCATATCGGAACTGGAAGGAGAATCCTGCCACACCGTAGTACGGATTGCTTCTGTCTGTATAGAAAGTAGAGATAACGGTATTGCCAACTCGTTTGTATGCCAACTCATGGTCATTTGACTGATAGCCACTGTTAACGTTTACATTATCTTGACCGTAAAATGAACCAAACGCACCTTTGTGATCCAACATAATATAATCATTGGAATTAGCTCCATTCGGTGTGAATGCGCCGGTATCTTCTTTAAAATTAGGAATGATTGTACCGGTTAGATCAAAATACTTTCCGACAGGAAGATTTTCAAACGGCTGATAGTAAACGTCATTCGTAAAGCCCATACCCCAATCGGTGTCTGTTTCGTACTCAACAGGTGTAACGTCTGTCTTTGCAAGCTTGATCCAACCTGTGGTTGTACTCTTGCCGTCAAAAACAGTAACCTTACCGTAAATACCGATATAGTCGCCTTCTTCGATCTTCCTGGTTTCAGTAACGGAGAACATCTCGTTCTTCGCAATGGTCATATTAACCAACGACTCAGTGCCATCCTCAGCCGTAACGTATTTCTGAAGAATCGTACCGTCCAAAGCATCGGTATAAACCGTTACGGAGTCAGCAGTTACGTAGTAGTGACCGTTCTGATTCCAGTATGCCGCCTCGTTAAGGGATGCGGCAGCTTCAATTACTGCGTAATAGCTAAAGTGTTTTGTCGTAAAGGTCATGTTGCCCATTCCGTCATAAGATGCGTTCATATCAGTAACAGTCATGCCGTCATTGCTGATATGTACTACCTTACACTTTTTGCCATTCATTCCTGTCGGAACAGGAATTGTTACGGTAACCGTGCCGTTTTCAATCTCTACGGAAACTCTGTTGTCATCCTTTGTGAAGTATATGTCATAAACAACTGCAGTATATGATGCAAATTCGCTGTCTGCAGGAATTGTTACGTCATTCGTAACTTCAACGTTAAGAATCATTGAAGAGTCAATATCAGTACCCGTAGGCGCTTTTACAGTAACGCCGCTGTTGTTTTCCTTAAAGATAACGGGTGTAGCCGTAGGCTCTGCAGTAGGTGCCACAGTAGGCGTAGCTGTAGGTACAGCCGTTACGGGAACCTCAGTAGGCTCTGCAGTAGGTGCTACAGTAGGAACAGCTGTAGGCTCCTCGGTAGGTGCCGCATTCACAGTAAAGTTGATTGCATCACAAAGAGCATTGCCATTGCTGTCAAATGCCTGAACGTAGTAGGTGCCTGCGGGGAGATATCTCAAACCATCGTCAAAGTGCAGATAATAAGGTCCGGTGCCCGCCTCAGGTGTCAAATCACCGCTCGTTCCGTCTTTGTCGGGACAGAAGTTTACATAATTTTTACCTATAACACATGCGTACTGAAGTGAAGCATCTTTACTCTTGGTTGTAACACCGTTTGCAAAAACACCCAACCAATCACCATATTCAGCTCCATAATAGTATACAGGAATCATTTCACTGTACTCAAAAGTCTGACCTTCGGTAATATTGTCGAGAGCAAACTTCACACTGAAGTTAATAGGATCACACAATGCTATATTGCCGTTGTCGCTGTCAAATGCCTGCACGTAATAATTACCTGCGGGAAGGAATCTTAAAACAGTTCCTACAGCATCTGTACTGAAATGCACACCATTAACAGCACTTGCATCCAAATTTGCGGTGGTACCATTTGTAGGATGACAGAACTCAACAGTTCCGTCGCCTGCAATGAAAGCATACTGTACTGCATTCGCGAGGCTCTTATCGGTAACACCGTCTCTGAATATACCTATCCAGTCACCGGAATCTGCGCCTGTATAGCTGATATCCAATTGTTCTTCGGAATATTCAAGCTCTGCACCTTCGTCAACACCGGAGATAGAAATCTCACGATCAAGAACACTAAACGCAAATTTTTCACTCAAAGCGGCATACGAACCTTTCGTCTCGCCAACCAAAATCTGTGCATAGTATTTTCCTGCAGGCAATGCGTTAAACGTTGCAGTGCCGGATGCCATCGTGTTATATATACCGGTAACATATACATACTGCTTAGATGCAGTAACAGTGTTAGGATCGTCATTCTCACCGTATATAGCAAGCCATGCAGCTTGTGTACCGTAAGAAGCATAACCAAGTTCTATAGCTTCGCCGGAAGTAAATTCCGTTGCTCCGCCTACCTGATAAAGCGTATTGTAATAAGTATTGTTGTTTGTAACCTCAAAGTATACTCTGTTGGAAACTTCCTCGTAGTTGCCGTAAGGCTTATCATCAGAAGTCCTTCCTCTGGGGTTAATAAGCACCGCATAGTAAGAACCAACACCGGGCTTACTATTACCATCATTAAAATTCAAATTGGTCGTTCCCGTACCGCTTCCGCTGCAAGGCACTGTAATAGAACCGTTAAAAGGAGCACCTCCGCCTGCCCATATATAAGGATATGCATACATGTATGAGTTATCCACGGTCGGATCTTCGCCAACAGTATAAATACACAAGCAAACAGCATTATCTCCAGCTTTTGTTCCATGATATACCTGAGAGAAATTAAACGTTATATTCTCGTTTACATTGTATGAAGATGCGCCTACGCTCAAACGATTTGCATAGTCAGCAGTCGTGTCGTCGGTGACTGTAATCCAAAGTTCCGCAGAATCTGTTGCGTACGCATAGCCATTAGCGTCTGTACCGAGCGTTACGATTCTATAAGTGCCGGGGACGAGCGGTGTAAAACTATTAGGATCATTATATTCTACTGTTCCCAATGAAGCTGCAGCCTCGCTATCGGTTGTAACACCCTGCAAATTATTAAACGTAATATATCCTGTACCGGAATTAATGTATGCATACTGCTTACAAGCATTAGTACCAATGGTAGCACTGGATGCATATATCGCAATCCACTTATTAGAAAGTGTGCTTGCTACCTGGTTATTATACATAACCTCAATAGGCTCACCATAAGAGAAAGTAGTCTTATTTGTGTAGAGCTTTGTCGTTCCGTCAACATAACCTGCATAGCTGTCCGCAGAAAGCGAAGAACCGTCCTTGTGCTCTACGCAGTACATAGCAGAAGGAAGCCACTCATTAGTAGTAAAATCTCTACCCTTAACGAGAACGGTACCATCTGAATAAACATATACGTAGTAGCCTTGGCTGCCGTCAACATAGTGACCTGTGTCACCTGCATAGGTAGACCACAAGTATGCAGTAGAAGCCGTATTAAACGAGTCACACATATTGTCTGTCTGTGTATACATGTTGCCTTCGGAATTAAGATCCCAGTGGCTGTGACCTGCAAAATAGATAGCATTGGGGTGGCTTGCCAAAATAGCAGCAAGACGATCCTCTGTACCTGCATCAAAACCTGCATTATTTGTTATACCGTCCCAACCCTGTCCGGGAAGTGAACCTGCAACAGTATTGTACATAGACTGGTGGCAGAATACGAATACGGGCATATTCTTGTCTGTGGAACCAATCTCTCTTGCGAGCCAGTCAAGCTGAGTCTGTGACAAAATAGCATCAACAGCACCAGTCTCGTCATATTCCTCACTTCCGAGGTAAATAAACTTACATCCGTTAGCACTGATGCTGTAATACGGAATGCCCGAAACACCGGGGTTATAGACAGCAGAGCCGCCTGCGGCAATCTGATTCAAGAACAAATTAACGTAGAAGTCACCGATGGCAGAACCGGACAAATTCTTGTGATTTGTGGTAAGGCCGTTACCTCTGTTAGCATAAAGACCAAAGTCGTGGTTACCTATAGTCCAAAGCATGTTCTTGAGCGTACCGCCGACAGAAGCATTTACTGTGTTGTATATTTCAACACACTCTGTATATTCATACGCCTGGTTATGCTCAGTAACGTCACCGTTTACGACAATACCGATAGACTTACTTGACTGCATTGCTGCAATATCACGAAGTGCCATCTCGAATCTCTGATTATGAATTGTAAACGGGTTAACGTTTTCCGGATAATTAGGATACGTATGATGCCAATAATCATCAATATCTGTTGCCTCTATCTCGCTTCTGTAGTCAGGGTTAACGATATGGATATCACTGAGCACCTGGAATTCAGCAGTCAAGTCATCATCCGAAAAAGCCTCTGCTTCTGTTTTGAAGCCTGAAGCGAGATCAACTGCGATACCATTGCTGAGACCCTGTGCAGTTCTTGCATATACTACAATCTTTGCAGCACCCTCAGGAATGATAGTATTCTTAACCAAATTAAAGGTAAGTGAACTTGCACCAAGTCTTACCGGCTGATTTTGGAGCGAAGCGTATCCCTCGAGGAGATTACCGTTCGCATCTGCAAAATAAGGAACGATATCGGTAACAATATATCCCAAAGTAGGATCAAACTCTACGTGTATAGTACCGTCAGCATAATAAGCCGCCTTGGAAGCATCTTTTGTGTATGTTGCCTCGGTAAGAACCTCAGAGCTTGTTCCCGATGCCGCATTATTATCAGATCCCTGCAATACTACAGACTCTGTAGAAGAAGTAGGAGCAGGAATATACGTCTGTACGGTACCGTCTGAATTAATTTCGCCGATACCTGCAGTTACGTTATTTGTATAGTCAACCCAAACAACATCGATATCGATTACGGTATCCTTTTGCATCGTGAACGAATAGTTTACGTGGCCCAGACCTGCAGCATTAGGCTGACCCTGAGCGAAGGTTCCGTCCATAATATTAACACCGTTATTCGTGGTATAGCCGGAAACATTGTAAGCAAAATTATAGTCACTTTGCTGAACAGCATAGACCTTAATTTCTTCTTTTTCTATTTTGTTCTCGTCGGTAATAGTATCACCGTTAACGAGGTAATCGCAGTAAGCTTCACATGCAATGTTATACAGTTCAAATCTGTATCCGTTGTTCTCATTTGCAACGCCCTGAACAGCATCACCGTTAATGCTTACACCGAAAGCCTTGTTGTTGAAATCCCATGCGTTATGGTCTTCACGGTCAGTTTCGTTGTTAAAGTCAACGTTGAGCTCGTGACGAGCAGCGAATTCAATCTTAGTGATATCTACGTAGGTCTCTTTATCGCCCGCAGCATCAGCAGTCTTGTCGTTTGTAACAACACGGATAGCAAAGTCCTGAACAACCTCGGACTTAGTGTAGCCCAAAGTAGTCTTAGGAATAGTGAAAGTAACTTTACCTTCGCCCTCGGAAACAGACTTCGTGTATTTCTTTTCTGCACCTACAGTGTCCAAATTCGTATCGTCGTAATACGTCGTGATATAGAGCTCAAAAGTAGCCTCTGTACCTGTCGTATTATTATAGTAGAAAGTCACGGTCTCGTAATCATCGTAAATAACAGGACCGAGATCAAACGTCATCGAATTTCTCGAAGTGTGGAAATACGGCTGAACAACTTCAAGGGCATCGATAGCATCCTCTGCAACCTGCTTTCCGATAGAGTTAACACCGTGCTTATAAACGATATAGTTGTCAATACTCCAATCGTCGATAAGTTGACCGTTGCCATCATCTTGAGCAAGCATGAAAGCAAAGTCCATATCATACTCGTAGTATGCGTGACCGTTTGCATAACGTGTATGCACGTCGGGAAGAGAAGGGCTGTTTGCATATTCAACAACCTCAAAAGGAGCATTAAGCTCGAAGAAACCTGTCTGTGTATGTCCGGGGTAGAGTTCTGCAGTACCGCCGTCTGAAATATTCATCAATTTCAGTCGGAAGCTCTGTGAGCCAAGAGTATTCGCCGTAAATCTGGTCGTCTCAAGATAACCCGCATCGCCCATGGCAAAGTGGGGAACGTCATGATTCCAGATTCCGTCGCCACCCTTTTCGAGCACATAAGGAACAGACTGATACAGCTCACTCTTCGCCCAATATTCGGTAACAGACGTGGTGCCGTAGTTGTAAGGGGTTCTTTCTGCCCAAACACCGGGAAGAGCTTCATTGATATGAGAAGCAACAAGGTCGCCCTTTGCAACCTTCTGGGGTGCATTGATGATGTTCGTAGCACGAACGTTATCCTCTACAATACCATCCTCGCCGAGAATATCGCTGTACATAAACGAAATGGCATCGTTCTCGGAGTTAAATCCGTATATACCGTAGAGATAAAAATCCTTATTTATAAGTTCGGTCTGTCTTTTGCTTGCAGTAGAAGGGTGTCCGTTCCAACCAAAGTCCGTTGCATCCGCACCGTTAACTTCGAGTGCAAAGTTATCAAGCTCACGACCCGCAACTCCTGCCGCACGCACTACGTCTACCCATATAATCTGATACTGGATATTACCGTCGCCCTCGTGGAAATCACGCTCTATGAAAACAACGTCGTCTTCATTCTCATTTTTGTTTCTTCTGTATGCAGTAAGACCTTCATCAGAAACTCTGTTTTGCTGATATGTGTTGCCATTGTTGTCACGCTGGTCACCGTACGCCCATATACGCATACGGGGAGTATATCCGTCAGCCTTATACTTAACAAGGAAGTATGCATAACGTGTACCGTTAGTATCGGAATATTGAGGAGGAATCCAGTTAAGTTCATTACCTTCATTAATCAATCCGCTGAAAGAAATAAGACCTTCGTCATAGTCTGCAATTCCGCTGTAATCAACGGTGGTTCCGCCTACACCGGTGCCGGTCGTCGCTATACCGTTATTATAACTGCCTATTCCGTCGGGACCCGTATGGAACCACGCAATATATCCCTTGGAATTCTCTTCTTCGTTAAGACCCCAAGAAGCAGCAAGATCAAAATAGCTAGAGCTAACATCGGCATACGTACCCTCTTGTAAAACCGTGCCGTACGCAGTGTCCATAGTAACACCGGTACCGCTGGTATTCTTAATAATAAGGGCGCCGTCATCAGAGCCTCTAAGCTCAATATTTCCGGAATGAACGTATGAAAGATCCGGATCCGCGCTGCTCGGCTCCCATGAAAATACGGGTTCCGCAGGCATTACTGTGCCGCCAATCTGCGTAGCATTACTCTTCTGCCAGTTAATCTTAGGCAGAGTAACACTCGTAAGCAGCATCACAAGCACAAGCACAAAGCTCGTAACGCGTCTCAATAATCCTTTCGTCCAATTTCTTTTCGCTTTCATTATATCTCCTCCCATGTCACTTGCCGGGTTTATTTAGCAACGAAAAAGCGCTTTTCCATGCAGGCTCCTACGTACTCCGACAATTCAGATGATATATATTATATGTATGAAAAAACATTATAGGTAAAGACCTACGTATACAGTATACACCCGTTTTATTAATAATGCAATCGATTTTTAAATTTATTTAACTAAATTTATTTTTACATATAAAAAAACAAGCGGGCAGCTTAAACTGCCCGCTTGTCCGAAGGGAAAATATGAAGAATCATGAAAAACAAAACCGGTGATTAAAACAGGGGTATGTTTCAAGGTGCGAAGCTGTTTAGGGGGGGAATACTCCGCAACCTGCTCACCGCTTTTGCAGTGTATGCAAACCATCAAACAGCTTTTTAGATAAATCCCATCTGCTGTTTACAGTTTTAATTATACGTTGTTTTCTTAAAATAACCTTGAAACATTTTAAAAAATTATTTTTTATTTTCCCGCTGAGGTTCGTACGTCATATATCTTTATGCCGTCATTATCGTAAATGACTTTGTAATTCGCATCAAGATGAGCAGAAATCAATCTGTCTCCGTAATTACCGCGCTCGTAGTCGCCTATAAACACGTAATCAATACCGGCAGCCTCGCGGTTTTCCTCAAAAGCCTCGGCATCGGTAAGCATTTTCTTCAAGAGAGCCTGACGTTCCTGATAACCCACCCCGTGATAATAAAGGAACGTACCTGCGCCGCAATAAATATTTCTTCCCGTAAGGCTGGAAATGGAATTGTTGTGGTTATTATGGCAAAGGAATATTGCATCCGCCTCTGTATTTTCCTTTATAAACTCAGCACTTTTCACCTGTGCCGCAGAATAAAGCTGATAAGCGTATTTTGCATCGCCGTCGGTCTGATATACACCCGAAACCACCTCACGGCCGATTGTCAGTGCACCCGAAACGGTACATGTAAAAATAAGTACCGCCGCAATAAGAGATCTTCCCTTTATGCCCTTGAGCTTATGCCAGCAATCCGCCAAAAATTCTGCAACTATAATTACCGTAAACACATACCAAATAAAGAAAAGCTTTATATTGTCGTAAGGATTGGGTTGGAACAAAACAAGCTCACTTACCGCAAAAATGAGAAGCGCACCGCTGTACATGCACTTTTTCTCCTTGTCAACATGCAAAAACGCAATCGGAAGCAATATAAATACCAAGCCCACGTTCTTCACCCAGAACCAGAGCCACGAATCCGACACGTTTGCCCAGTTAAAGGTAAAGCGAACAAAGCTCTCACCTACCGCATTAAACGTCCAGAACAACAGCTGCGGAACGGAAAGCACAAGAGCCGGAACACCGAACTTTAGCCATGAAACGATAATATCCTTATTGAAGCGTTCCTTAATACAGCTGTAAACAATCCAACAAATTGCAATCATACCGAGTGCAAAATATGAGTGCGTATGCACCATGGTCATTAAACCACCCATAACGCCTGCCACAACGTAGTTTTGCTTCTTTCCGCTAAACACTGCATTGTAGAGTAAATAGAGCACTGCAAAGAGGCACATCCAGCCGAACAGTGTCGCTCTCTGAGGCAAAAGCATGTCTGCAATAACGTTTGTCCAACGAATATTTGAATAGCTCTGTACCTGCACCGTCTCACCTGCGGCATTTACGGCATCACGCAAGTCATTGACGTAGTTTGTAGGTGTCTCGTAAAAAGCCTCGAAAATTCGCTTAAAATTCGACTTGTCCTCACCTTTAAGGTTGTCCAGAAAATAAATAATTCCAAAACCGCCGTCAAAGAAAAACAATACGAAAGCAAGCAGCGTTCTGCCCGCTTTTTTAAGTATCGACTCCGCAAGGTACCAAAAGCCCATGAATACCGCAACAAAAGCAGTCAAGGCAGGAGCTATGTATGCAACGCGAAGACTTGAACCGAAAAGATACAACGATGAAGAAACCGAATCACACAAGAAAGGATAGTTAAGGGGTTCTCCCGCAATTATACTATAGGTAGGCGGAAACATCCCTTGGGTTGCAATGCTGGTAACAAAGCCCAGATGCATGTTCATGTCACCGTACGTACACTGTCCCGTATAATACGCACCGTTGATTTCAACTATTGTGTGATTTGCAAGCATAACACCCGCGAGAATCGTCAAGGACACGGTACATATAAGCATAATCCTTTCGCTCAACGTAAGCGGCCACACACCCTCTACGGCAATAAGCTTGTTCGTCTTTTTCCCGACAGTCTTAGAACCTGCAAGTTTAGGTAAGTTTTTCCCTTTAAGAAAAAATATACCCACGCCTATCAAAGCGGTAAGTGCAACACCGCAAAGGTGCGACCACACGGTAAAGCCCAAAAAGAATGAAAATGGCACGTGCGACCACATCAAAAGCATCACGCCCATGACACCGCCGAGCCAAAGCTTTTTTAACGTCCTTTCGTCATCAAAAAGCATTGAGGCAATTATCACGCCTGCCGCCAAATAGAACAGTAATAAAATAATTCCGCCCATAAAAACTCTCCTAAAATTAATTAATAGCAGTTATCAATCTGTATAACCGCATAATATCCTTCGTTTTCTTTCTTAAGTCTCTTCTTTATGAAATCCACCGCATCCGCACGCTTTTGTTCGGAGGTCTCACACGGTACTGCCATGTCAAAAATCATGTTAATACGGTTTTCTCCGTCAGTTATTCTGAAGTCGTGAATCGTAAACTCAGGGTCAAACTCGCTCACAATTCCCGCAACAAGCTTCTTAAGAGCGTCAACCCGCTCGTTCCCCGTAATAATCGGGTCCATGTGAATAACCAATATTATTCCCTGCTCTGCCTTCACCTTCGACTCAATTTCATCAATCGTCTCGTGAATCTTTACAAAGTCACAGTCAACGGGAACCTCCGCATGAACCGATGCAATTATTCTTCCGGGTCCGTAATCGTGTACAATCAAGTCGTGTACACCCACAACGTCTTCCCCTGCAAGCACCGTTTTCTCAAGACTTTCGGCAAGCTCCTTATCGGGAGGTCCTCCCAGCAAAAGTCCTACAACCTCTTTTGCGACGTTAATGCCACCCCAAAGAATAAGAAGCGAAACGCAAGCGCCTATTATCCCGTCATACGGTATTTTCGACAATACCGTATCTGCAAAACGTTCCGAAGAAAACAAATATCCAAGTCCCGAAGCGGCAATAACCGCGGCAGTGGAAAAACTGTCGTTAATACTGTCCTTTGCCGTAGCAAACAAAAGCTGAGAATTAATTTTTTTGCCGAGATAACGGTTGTAAAAATACATCCACACCTTCACCGATATTGAAATCAAAAGGAAAACCAGCATGGGGAGCTGTATTTTTACGGGTTCGGGATGAATGATACCGTCAACAGACGTTTTTAAAAGCTCAAAGCCCACCAGCATTATCAAAAAAGCAACTATCAGCGAAGCAACGTACTCAATTCTTCCGTGTCCGAACGGGTGCTCTCTGTCGGGGTGCTTGTTGCTCATCTTGGCACTGACAATAGAGACCGCTGAGGTTCCGATATCCGCAAGATTATTGAACGCATCAGACACAACCGCAATACTGCTCATCATCATTCCGATAATGATTTTCACAACAAAGAGGAAAAAATTGCAGATTATCCCAAGAACTCCCGAAAGTGTGCTGTACGAAGCTCTTACGTCTTTATCCTGTGTATTCTCAAAATCAGGAATAAACATTCGCACAAGTAGTTTAATCAAGCCTTTCCCTCCTTTTTATGATTTATTATATGTACAAAAAACGGTTCAAGTTAAGAATTATTATCCTTTATATTCCTTTATCAGCTTCTCGAAGCGCTCCAGGGAACGCTCAACCTTGTCGGTAGAGGTACAAAACGCTATTCTGACGTGTCCGGGACATCCGAAGCCGTCACCCGGAACCAAAACAAGGTCGTATTTTCTTGCCCTCTCGCAAAAAGCGGCGGCATCAGGCTCCAATGAACGAGGGAAAGCATAGAACGTTCCGCCCGGCTCAACACACTCATATCCCATGGAAACAAGACCGCTATAGAGAATATCTTTATTTCTTTGATAAACGGAAAGGTCAGACGTTTCGTCAACACAGCGCTCTATTACCATCTGGAAAAGCGTAGGAACACCGACGTATGACATGTCACGTGCCGCACCTGCAAGAACTCCGAGCAATATAGCAGAATCCTCCGCTTCATCCGAAAAAGCAATATAACCTATACGCTCGCCCGGAATTGACAAAGATTTACTGTAGGAATAACACACAAGTGTATTCTTGTAATACTTGGGAACGTACGGAACACTGAATCCGCCGAACACTATCTCGCGGTACGGTTCATCGGAAATAATATATATTGAGTGTCCGTACTCCTTCTGCTTCTCTTCAAGCACCGCAGCGAGGCGCTTTATGGTTTCCTCACTGTAAACGGCTCCGCTTGGGTTGTTGGGCGAATTTATCAAAACCGCCTTCGTTTTGGGTGTAAGGCGTTTTTCAAGCTCGTCAAAGTTTATCTGAAAAGATTCAATATCTGCAGGAACGACAACGAGCTTTGCCCCGGAGCTTCTTACAAACACAGTGTACTCGGGGAAGAAAGGAGCAAAGGTGATAATTTCATCATCTTCACCGAAATCGGTAACTGCCCTGAAGCATATACTTATGGCTGCCGCCGCACCGTTCGTCATCAAAATATTTTTCTCGGTATACGACATGCCGTACTTTCTGTTAAGAGACTCAGCTATTGCCCTGCGTGTGGCAGGAATACCCTCTGCGCTCGGATAGCCGTGTATCTCGACGGGAGAAAAATCCCTTGTGATTTTCTGTACGGTTTCCGTGAGAATCTCCGGCGGCGGAACGTTGGGGTTTCCTATACTGAAATCAAACACGTTTTCTGCGCCTACCTCTGCGGCTCTTCTTTTACTGTATTCAAAACATTCTCTTATAACAGAGCGGTTATTTACGTTTTTACTGTAAGCTTTTGATAACATAATTACACCTCATAAGTAATAGCTTTTATCATATGACCAATATTCTAACATAAACTTATTTTTTTGTGAATACTAAATGTTTGCTCGGATAAACAAATATTTCGTTAATTGCGTTACCCAAATTTATAATTTTTTCAATTTTGGGAAGTGAGTTTGCTGTAAAAATTCAAAATCATCGACGGCGTTAATATTCTGCCTCAACTCGTATTTTTGCAAGACTGCTCGATAAACCAGTCAGCGGTTGAATATAATAATTTAAATACTTGTCCTTTTTAAGCAAGCTATGGTATACTGTAAAACGTTCTTCTAAGGACAGAGAAACTTTTCGGAGGTATTCTTTTGATAGAATTTTTAACGACTGTAATGCTTGGCTTGGGCCTTGCCATGGATGCTTTTGCCGTTTCAATCACCAACGGTCTTTGCTACAAGGACATGCGCACGGGTATGCGAATCACGATGGCGGCATCTTTCGGACTTTTTCAGGGAATAATGCCTGCCTTGGGATATTTTACAGGCAACGTTTTTGCAGAAAAAATAAAAGCGATAGACCACTGGGTTGCCTTTGTGCTTCTTGCCGGAATCGGTATTAATATGATAGCAGAAGCCATAAAGGAAAATAAGTCGCACAAAAAAGGAGAAAGCTACTGTGAGATAAAAAAACTCACAATAACCTCCTTGCTTGTCCAAAGTGTTGCCACCAGCATTGATGCTTTCGCAGTAGGAATCAGCCTTGCACTTGCGGGCGCAAGCATTTTAACCTCCGCTGTTTCAATTGCCGTAATCACGTTCCTGTGTTGTCTTGCAGGTGTATATATAGGGACCTTTGCAGGCGGAGCGCTAAAAGACAAGGCGCAGATAGCAGGCGGCATCGTTCTTATTTTTATTGGTCTTAAAATACTCATTGAGCACTTGTTTTTTTAAGATTCTTATTTTTCAAGTCATTTCGCTTCTGCTGTGCAAAGGCAATTGCCGCGGCGGAAGCGATTATTAATATGCACGCACCTACCGTACCTGCAACAAACAACGTTGAATACGGAGACTCGTACGGTACACCGCCGTTTATTGTAATCTTTCGGGTGCTTTTTATAACCTTGCCGTTTAATGAAAAATGAGCTTCTATTACTGTCACGGTATTGTCGGGAATATATGCAGGAATCTCAATATCAAATTTTCTTCTTGCAATGTCACGCCCGTCACTGCCGTATTTTTTTATACTGTCATAAAGGGTTGTTTTTGAAAAGATTTCATCCTCACCGTTCCTAAGTACAACGGTAACGTTTAGGTCATCTATATTTTCTGCGGTATCATTCATCACGGCGACGTCAAAGCTTACGGTATCACCTCTGCCGCTCGTTTCGGAATAATATTCAACGGTCAAACCTACCCGATCAAGTGCATTCGAAGCAACGTAAGTTCCCGCCTCGGTGCTTATAAGCTCTGCAGACATCAGTATTCCCGCAAATTTGCGCTGAACACGAAGATACTCAGTCAAAAGCAACAATTCCTCGGTGCTCTGTTTTTCTGTTCCGTAGTTGGTTATTATTTTCGGATTTTTTTGCTCCTTAACGTTCCACGAGTGTTCCTCGGGATAATAAATCACCCCTCCGCTGCCTTCCGTGTAAACTCCGTTCTCAACAATGTCCTCAATTTCAAGCTCTGATATATCACACTCTATAATATCTTTTTCACTTGCAGGCTCAATGGCAAAACCGCAGTCAAACGGTCTCCCTTGAATATCAAAATCACGCAGACCGTCAACGATTTTACGAAGCAGCTCGGAATCCGCCACGGCATCCGACATATCCCATACCGCCACAGACGGATTGTTATAAAGCAAGTCCATTATCTTCTTTGCCTGCAAAATATATCCCTCTGCACCGACGTCATCTGCAACCGATAAAGATACCTCGGAAATAAGCAACATTCCCTGTTCGTCTGCAACGTCATACCACAGGCTTGGGAAAAGACCTCTCTCCGACTTTATGACCGACAAAGACTTTTCCTTTAACTCCGACATGAATTTTTTAATCCACTCACGGTTTCTCACGCTGTAAAACAGCTCCGAATCTCCGCCGACAAACTCATCAAAGTCAAGCGTTATTCCCGACATAAAGAAGGGGGATCCGTTAAGCACGGGGTAACTGCTTTCTTCCGTAGCAACGGAAAACTCCCTAACTCCCGTTCGCATAACGTACGTATCAACAGACGTCCGTATTTCTATTTCATAAAGATAAGGATTTTCGGGACTCCAATACTTGTCTGCCGAAAAATCACGCAAATTAACCGAAACCCCCGAAACCTCCGCCGTTTCACCCGCAGGAAGAACAACGTTTTCCGAAACAAAGCCCACTCCGTTGCGAACAGAGCTTACCCCGTTAACCACGGTCCCGAGTTCATAAACGGTCACCTCAACTCTGTCCTTAATATCCTCTGCAGAATAATTATTTAAAACAACATTTACCGATAGTATTCCCTCATCAACAATACAAGAGGTTTTGACGTTCTCAATAAAAACCTTACCCGAAACAGTAATACTCGCTTCTTCTCCAAGCTCCACAGTAGCCTTTTCGGAATTAATAAGTACAACAATCTCATTTGCACCCTCAGTCAATACGTCCGAAATATCAATACGCTCCCGAACAAGACCGGCGCCAAGCTCTTTTACCATTGTTCCGTTTATGAACAGTGATTTTTCGCTTTCAATCGACGGCATTTCAAAGAACACCAAAGAATCTGCCGACAAGTTTTCCGCAGTAACAACGCTTCTGAGCACGAAACAGTACCCGTCATCGCTCTTAACGTAATCCTTACACGTCTCTGCTTTTATAATTCCCGGAAAGCTTACCTGTTCCGATGCTTCAATCGGCTCTCCTAAGTATTCTCCGTAAAAAGAAGAGGGCTTAACAGCCGCCTCCCAGGTTCCTCCGAGCGACACGGAGATTCTCTCCCTGCCCTCACGCAACGCATCCACGGAAAAGTTACTCACATCGGAAACGTACGCAGGGGGCGGTGGCGTAGGAGCTTCTGTCGCCGAGGGTTCAGGAGATACGTCCGGCTCTTCTGCTTTTGCAAAATAGCAGGCGGGAAACAAAGCCGCCGTTACAACAACGGCACAAAGCAAACAAACACTTCTTTTAAGCCACCTTAAAGCCCTCATAAATCATGCTCCTTTCAAGCACCGCCAAGCGGTTTATTTTGCGGCATAATAAATCTCAACAGACTCACCTTCGGCAAGTACGTCGCTTTCAAAGTAAAATGAAAAGCCTGCCCTGTCTGCGCCGCAATCACCGTATTCTTCACAAAGAAGACTTTCATACACGGGAAAGCCCTCGTAATATTCACCGTCTACGCACGCAAACACACGGTAATTGTCATTACCGCCGTTTTCCTGCTCAATAAATCCGTACACATGGGTAAGCTTGCCTGCCATCGAAGCTTCGGAAACAATTACCGAAGCATCGCTTACGTTCACGGCACGTGATGACATTATCACCCCGCCTGCCGTAACAGGCGCAGTCGCTACAGGCGCTCTCTCCAAAAGCGTATCCAGATTTCTCTCTACGATTTCACGAACAACAAGCCTCTTACCCGAAATATTTCCGTACAGGTTAAAAGGAGTTGTCCTCACGTAGGTCGCCGAAGCAAATTGTTCGGAAAACAGAGAAATAAGAGCTCTGCCGAATGAATCTCTGAACATCAACAGCTCGCCGTTTTTCTCGTTGGCAGATTTATTTTGAGTTTTGATACTCATATCATCAAGAGTTTTAAACCTTCCCGCATATTTGTAATTGCAGGGAATATTGCTTTTTACCGAATTCTCTTTCACAACGCAGTCAAGCGGCAAAACCATTTTCAAAAGGTCGCCCTCTCGCTCTGCACTTTCATAAACCGCATCAGTGTAAGAATCATAATAAAACTCATTCTGCACCTTTGCGCGCTCCATTATGGCTCTGTATGCAACAGTCGCTCCGGCAAGATTCCAATGGCTGTCCGCATAATAATAAAGCAAGCCCTTGTCTTTTTCCGCAAGCAGAGCACTCTTAAGATCCGCAACGTTTACACCGCTGTCCAAAAGTAAAAAATTTAACTTTTCGAGGTCAGTTTCGCTCTCGGTGCAAATATACTGAGGTTGCATATATTCGGGATATACGGAGTTCTTATTGGGCGCAGCCGCAAAAACGTAAGCAACGCCTCTGTCAGTACAAAACTGTTGTTCAAGGCGAATTACCGTTGCAAGTCGTCCAAGCTCTGCAGCACTCATTTTCTTCGTTCCGCAATACGACTCCAACGTTTCTGCATAAAAAAGCCAGCCGTCCTTACCGCAGATAACACTGTCCTCAGAGGAGGAAGCAAACGCACCGAGCATTATTTCAGATCCGGCGTTAACAAGCTCACTTCTGAATGCAAAGCGGTCTTGAAACCACTCCTCTATATCTTTGCCGATATTACCGTTAAAGCCGTCCTCATCAATCAGCGCAGGGAACTCCGCAAGCTCACGTTGTTCCGCATCGGCGGCACTGCTTTCATAAAAAGGCATTGCAAGAAAGGGCAGTGCCGCGGCAAGCATTATAAACACAGTAAACACCGCATACATTATTTTTTTCTTTGAAACACGGTTCTCCATTCCGCTGCACCTCCTTAGCAATCTCAAATTTAAAATCTAAAGTATATAAACGGGTTATACGACGAAGCCGCAAGACTCAGCACACACGCTCCAAACAGCAAAACCGTACCCGCAAAGGATAACACCTCGCATACGGTCTCAGCTCGCTCACCCTTTTTCCTTGCCATATCACAAATTTTTCTTGTAACGGGGAAAGAAAGTACTGCCGCAAGAATAAACATGACCACGGTATACCCATCCACAAACACCATAGCGGGAGCAAGAGCACTCGGAAGTGAACCTATATCGGTTATCATCTTACCCATATACGTCAATGCCTGAGACATAGACTCCGCACGGAAAATCACAAAACCAAACAGTACAACCGTCATCGTATAAATATATTTTACGACACACAGTAAGCCTTTAACAAAACGAGACGACGGTTGCTTTTTCAGCTTCGGCAGGTATTCCTCCAAAAGTAAAAACAATCCGTGCCAAAGGCCCCACACGATAAACGTAAATGCGGCACCGTGCCAAAGGCCCGTAAAGAAAAATACTATAATTTTATTCACGCACGTACGAAAACGACCTTTTCTGTTTCCGCCCAACGGGAAATATAAATATTCTTTAAACCAAGATGATACGGAAATATGCCATCTGCGCCAAAAGTCCTGTACACTTGTCGCAGAATAAGGATAATTAAAGTTTTCATTGAACTTGAAGCCGAACATAGCGCCCAAGCCGATTGCCATATCGGAATATCCCGAAAAGTCAAAATAAATCTGGAAAAGATATGCGAGTGCTCCGCACCAAGCACTTGCACCCGTAAGCTCTGCACTACCAAGGGCAAACACACCATCAGCCACAACCGCCACGGTGTTTGCTATAAGCATCTTTTTTGCAAGACCGCATATAAATCTCCTTAGACCATGCGCCGCTTCTTCTATATTAAAGTTTCTGCATACCAACTGCTCGTCCACGTCGGAATACTTTACAATCGGTCCTGCAACCAATTGAGGAAACAGTGACACGTACAAAAGCACTCTGCCGAAATTTTTTGTTGCGGTTGCCTTTCCGTTGTATACGTCTATCACGTAAGACAGCGCCTGAAACGTATAAAAAGATATTCCCAACGGAAGAGGAACGTTGAGTGTTTTATCGGTAAAAATATCTGCCAAAAAGCCCGCATACTTAAAAAACACCAGAATCCCCAAGGCAGATACCACGGCACATATAAGCGCCGCCTTTTTTTTCACGGGGTTGTCCTTAAAACGCTCTGTTAAAAGAGCAAAAAGGTAACACAATAATGTTACCCCTACCATCAAAAATATCAGCAGGGGTTCTCCCCACGCATAGAAAAAGAGGCTCGCAAAAAGCAACAGCACGTTTGCAATTTTTACACGGAGTGAGGACTTTATTCCACACAGCATTACTGCGGTGACCGCAAAGAACACCGCAGGCAAAAATATAAAAACAAAAACGGGACTGCTGAAAACCATCTGCTTACCTCAAAACCAACAACGATAACTCTTATGCCTCCGTGTGATATAAATTCGCACAGTAGCCTATACCCGTCACGGTATCGGACTCAATCATAAAATAGAGCATAGGAAGGCTGTCGTACTTCTCCGCACTGTTCTCTGCGTTATATACCATCATTGCCTCTCCCTGCATAAAATATTTGTCACCAAGTACCTTAACAACATCAGCCTTTGACGAACCGATACCGATACCCTTTATCAATTCAGGAACGTTATCTCCCGAAAACCATACCTCGTCAATAACGTTTCCGCTTCCGTCCTCTGCAGGAAAAGTAAAAACGGTGCATGACTCAAAGGTATACGTTTTGTCAAAGCCGTCAAACATACAGCTTACCGCCTCTTCAACGTTAAGCGGCTCGCCGAAAACCTCTTCAAGTCTGCTCTCGTTTTCTCCGAGCTTTAAGGTTTTTCCGTTTACGGTAATATCAAGCATTTCCTTTGAAAAACTACCCTGCGAAGTCACCGGAGCTTCGGTGGTAGAAGGTGAATTATCGGGGGTTTCATCCGCGGGCTTTCCGCAACCGGCCAAAAGAGACAGACACATTACCGCAGAAAGAGCGGTTGCCGCTATTTTCTTAAAAAAAGTATTATTCATAATTATCTTCCTCATAAAATCAAATATTTATCAGCCAAGCGCATAGTCCACGATTTTAAGACCGCCATCCCTTTGTACGTAGAAAAACGTTACTGTCGTCGGGTAAACCTTTGTTGCGTTGGCATTGCCGTCAAAGCCTTTTATCCAATAATCAAGACTTACCGTGGCAGAGAAAATTTCATTGCCGTAAAATTTCAACTCCTCACAAACACTGTTCTCAATCCAGAAGGTATTATGTCTGGAAAATACTACCCAGAAGTCCTCAAGCTCCGCATAAGCTTCCGTATCTTTGAGGACGTAGGCAAGCAGCTCGTCATACTTGCTCGCATCTGCACAGATTGCCTTTGCATATCCCTCTGCTCTCTTAATGAGCCAATTTTTGTCAACGCCGAAAGAGGCAAGCAAGCTTTCATCAGAAGAAAAACTAACCTCGTACACACCGCTGTCAGGGTTTACTGCAACGTCAAGTGCACCTCCGTTAAACGATTTTGCGGTAACCTCTACGCTTGTAAGCATTTCAAGTCCGCTTACCTTATAACGTACCATGGTTATGTTTTCCTCAATATACTTTAACGCAACGGCGGCATCCTCTATTTTAATGTCGCATTCACTTATAAACCTGTCAACACCCGAAACAACCACTCCGTTTACGTAAACCTCGCAATTGGACGGTGCAAGAATTTCAATGCCCACAGGCTCACAGCGCCATGCTTTTGTTTCTTCGTCAAAGAAAATATCCGCCTCAGTATTGTTTTCCGCATAAACAACCTTAGGCTCGTAATTTTCAAAAAGTCCCGAAACCGTATATTTTACGATTCGCTTGCTCTGCTGCTCTGCAAAAAGACTGTTTTCAGCATTTTCGTTTTCTTCGATAGTTTGCTCTATCCATTTGCTTCCTACAAAAACAGTGTCATTCAGGTACAAATCAGCACCCTCGGGCACGTAAACACTTATAGAATATTTTCCGTCAGTTTTCGGAATTATTTTTTCGATTTTAAAAGTATCAAAGCCAAAGCTGCTCTCTGACTCCGCCTTCACAAAATGAACGGATGCAATCTTTTCATCACCTGCAATGATATCGTATACAGGCCTTGTATAACGGTCGGACGAAAAGCCCTTGCGTGACGTGACACCATCTTTGATAAGTGTGCTTAATTTTTCAAGATACGCCTCTTTTTCAAAAATCATAGGCGCAGTCTGTTCATTTTCGTCTGAGAACAGAACGTCAAAATTTCCCGCAGCTATTTCTTCGGCAATCTTAGCAGACTCAGCGCTCAATACACCCTGTGCCTCCTCATAATCAATCATGACGTTATAGCCGATAATGAGTGCAACAGCCATTATAACGGTAAGTGTTGCAAGTGACACGGCATATATTTTCCAAAAAAGATTATTTTTTTTATTTTTCTCCATACAGTCACCCTCTGTCAACATCACTCGGCATCTTCAAGCCTGCTTACAATAAAGCTCGTCGCAACGTTTCTTCTGCCACCCCAATAAAGCATATACGGAGAAGTAATGACCTTATTCTCGTATACCATATAAGATGACATTCCGCCGTCAAGATTAGCAGCATTTACAGCGCCGTACTCTACCATAATTTCAACCAGATCGTCATACGAAGCACCCAAGCTGTGTGTCTGTCTTCCGTCAATAACTACAAGCAGTACAGATCCGTCAGCACGCTGACCGATTGCTGTTCTCGGGTGAAAGCCGGGATTTACGCTTTCCGAAGGGATAACGCACGGTTCACCGTTTTTAACAAGCACGGGACCCCAGTTTACAGCATCGCGTATGCCCGCGTCGAGAGCCGCACGAGCCGTCATATTATCAACGTGGAGAATATTATTATTGTCAAAGCCGATAATCTCGTACGTCTGGTCAAGATTGCCCCACATAAGCTTGCCGTCAATTATTACAACACCGCTTTCTTCTCTTCCGAGAGGAATTCCGCCGGTTTTGGTATAATCCTTTTCATTTTCTTGATATCCGCCGCCGTTTACAGCCGCCAACGCATTCGATTTAATAGCCATCTGTTCCGTGCTCATTCCCTTTTTACCTTCTCCGTATTCGGGAAGTCCGTAAACTGACACACGGGACGGATCCTTTACTACCAAAATCTTACCGACAAAGGTTTTACCCTTGATATCAATCAAAGCCACACCTTGGTCATTATATTCAATGCCTTTATTATTATCGATTATTTCGGTTTCGTTATTGCCTCCGTTATCACCGCCGACAACTATCATACTTGTATCCGTATTGCCCTCGGGAACTATAATGCTGTTTTTTGCCATTATAGCATCAACCTCTGCATCCGAGAGAAAAAGATGTGCACAAAAATCCATAGCACCCGTTTCAACCATTGCCACCACAAACATTTCACGGACAATGTCGGAGGGTCCTTTTGAAATCATGTATATAGCAGAGAGCAAAGTCATAACAACAACAAGCGCAAACGACACTATGCACAACAGAACTTTGCTTCCGTAATTTGCGATCTTCAGAAGTATCTTTTTTGTTTTTTCACTGATTTGAATATTAAAAATCTTTTGCTTTTGCATGGTTTAGTCTCCAAATTCGTATCTTATGGCAGCAATTGATGCAAGTCCTGCTGTTTCGGTCCTTAAAATTCTTTTACCCAAGCTCACTGAAACAAATTCACTTTCAACAGCAATTTCAATTTCTTTTTGTGAAAAGCCGCCCTCGGGCCCTATAAATATGCACAGCCCGGTATAAGTCCCGTTCTCAAAGCCTTGCTTATTTTGCGTAAGAATTTCTTTAAGTGAACGCTGCTGCTCGTTTTCATACGGAACAAGCTTAAGGTAATCCTTAAAAATTCCCTCTTGCAACAGCTTTATTGCTCCCTTAAAATCTATGGGCGTAAGCACGTCGGGAACAACACCTCTGCCGCATTGCTTCGCAGCCTCCAATGATATACGCTGCCATCTCGTTCGTTTTTTCTCGCGATCCTGTGCCGTGCCGAACTTTACCACGGTACGTTCCGTTATCACGGGAATAATACCGCTCACTCCCAACTCAACACCTTTTTGAACAATGAGGTCCATCTTATCGCCTTTAGGAACCCCTTGTAAAAGAAAAACAGGAACAGAAGGCTCGGAACTCACATCACTTACGGCTATGACTTTCGCAGCAATCCGATCCTGTTCAATTTTTGAAATAATACACTCGTACTCAAGCCCCTTACTGTCACAAAGCAAAATGCTCTCGCCTTCTGCTTTTCTGAGCACATTCTTAATATGATTAACGTCAGTGCCGATAATTTCTATCGACACTGCCGCTTCATTTTCATAATGTATATTCTCTGACGGGACAAAAAATCTTGACATAACCAAGACCTCTCATTTTCGGGCAGATATCTCAGTTCTCATGATAATTGACTTTTTTTCTGTACTCCGTGTGCATCTTCTGCACTGCGATAAGCTCTTTGTTCACAAACTCCTCAATTTCGGAATACTGTCTGTCAATTCTGGTAAGATTTTCTTTAATAAGTCCGTCGAGCTGTCTTTGAGCCTGTGCATATCCCTCAGTAACTCTTCTCTTAGCCTCGTCGGTAATTCTTGCTGCTTCTTCCTGAGCTCTGAGAGTAATGGTGTTTTCGGAAACAAGCTGACTTGCGCGCTGCTGAGCCTCACTTACAATGCGCTCTGCCTCAAACTTAGCATTACTCAAAATATCTTCAGCCTCAGCCTTTGCACTGATACGTACACTGTCTGCCTGTGCATTTGCAGCCTCTATAGCACTGTCACAATTTGACTTGGTCTCTGCAAGCTGCTTTGCAACGGAAGCCTCTGCATCGCTTTTAACCTTGGTAGCAAAAGTTCTGGCCTCGGAAGTAATGCTGTCCGCAGAAGAAACAAGTGCCATAGCACTGTTAACTGCAGAAGGAGCACTCTTGGTAAGATCATTTAACACATTCGTAACTTCTTCGTAATTAGTAAACGTTCTTTTTCCGAAAAGTCCCTGCTTGCTATCCTCAATAAGATCTCTCAGACGGTCAAGATTATCCATAAACGCCTGTACATTACCTCTGCTTCTCTTAAAATCCGATCCCTGTTTCTCGCTCATTGTAACATCTCCTTCTTCTTTACGCCCCGTCAATCGGGTCAATACCTTTATTTAAAAATTAAATTTCAGCCTTGCAGCTTTTGATATACGTCATCAACAATCTCATCGGGTACCAACCCTCGAATATTGCCCCCGTTTTTCGCAACATCCTTAACTATGCTTGAGCTTAAGAATGAATTGTGAATATCCGTCATGAAAAATATCGTATCGATATCCTCTTCCATGTGCTTATTAAGCATGGCCATCTGCAGTTCGTATTCATAATCCGAAACAGCCCTTAGACCTCTTACAATAGTACGTGCATCCTTCTTTTTCACGAAGTCAACAAGCAGACCTTCAAACATTTCGACTTCCACGTTTTCAAGACCTGCCACGCATTTCTTTATAAGAGAAACACGCTCCTCCATTGAAAAAATAGCATGCTTGCTGTCATTTTTTAAAACGCCGACAACCAACGTATCAAAAAGCTTAGACGCTCTAATTATAATATCCAAGTGACCTTTCGTCAATGGGTCAAAGCTTCCCGGATATACGCCTACTCTCTCTTTTTTCCGACTGCTCATGTGTCAGCCTCCGTTTCTGCCAAATACACCGACACCGCAACGGTACCGTATGTCTTGGTTTTTAATTTTTTGAAAACTCCGTACCTCTCCGAAAGCACGTCCTCTGCAGAATGTTCGGCTACAGCAACACAACAGACCTCATCCGCTTCCGTTCCCGAATAAATGCCCGCAGAAGAAATACAACTAAGAGCATCACCTGCAAGCTCCTTTCCGTACGGAGGATCGAGCAAAATAAGATCAAACTTTCTCTTTTTCTTTTTAAGAAGAGCTATCACTTCACGGTAATCCGCAGAATGTATTTCGGAAGCATTCTCAAAACCCGTGGCGCTCACGTTTTCTTTTATGTATCTGCCGCACTCACGAGACTTATCATTAAAAACACAGCGGTCTGCGCCTCGGCTGAGAGCTTCAATTCCCAATGCACCGTTGCCCGCAAAAAGATCGAGCACGTCGCTGCATGGTAAATACGGCATTATCATGCTGAACATTGCTTCCTTCACTCGGTCAAGCGTAGGTTTAGTGCTGTCCGAATCAATCGTTCTGAGCTTTCTTCCGCGCGCTTTTCCGGCAATGACTCTGACCATATACCATACTCCCCTCCACAAAATATAATACTTGCAAAAAACACTTTTGTCAACAAGAAAAGCAATACATTGAAAGTCCGTCTTATGGGACTTTTAATTTGGTATACTTCGTATTGTAAAGAAAAACATTGCCGTAAAACATCGGCATACACACTGCAAGTGTCTTACTAAGGAGGAACGTTATATGAACAATGTAAAATACTTTATTTCCAAGCTTCACAAGCTTATGACATTATTATTCAGCGGCCTTATGAAGCCGTCAGGCTTTGAAGAAATTCTGAAGTTAGACTGATTCTTTCTGCCCGATTAGAGAATAATCAAATCCTTTGCAGGAGCCTTCGTGATAACGCGCAGCTTTCCGTTTTCAACTGTCGCGAGATCTTCTATTCTGACACCGCCGAGTCCCGGAATGTATATACCCGGCTCAATACTGAAAACCATTCCCGGCTTCAACACCTTGTCGCCGCGGGGAGAAAGTGACGGTGCTTCATGTACGTTTATGCCCACACCGTGACCTAATCCGTGTCCGAAATACTCACCGTAGCCCGCCTTCTTAATTACTTCGCGAGCAAGCTTATCTACGTCTGCTCCCGTCATGCCCTCTTTATAGCCGTCAATGGCACAGAGCTGAGCTTCAAGAACCACGTTATAAATCTCGCGCATTTTGGCAACCGGCTCTCCGACAAAAACCGTACGCGTCATATCTGAGCAAAAGCCTGCAAGAAAAGCACCGTAATCTATTGTTACGCCGTCACCTTGCTCTATCTTTTTGAGGCTTGCGGTTCCGTGCGGCATAGAGCCTCTCACGCCTGATGCTATTATAGTGTCAAAAGAAGGCTTTTCTGCACCCAGAATACGCATATTGTATTCAAGCTTTGCCGCGATTTCAATTTCTGTTTTTCCGACCTTAATTTCAGGAAGTGTCATCAAAAGTGCCTCGGAAGCCAAATCGCATGCCTTTTCAATTGCCGTAATTTCCTCATCAGTCTTTATAAGTCGCATCTCGTCAAAGAACGTACCGGCTTCGCAAAGCTTAACGCCGAGCTGCGTATAATATCTGCAGTATTCGTTATACAAAATACCGAGGTTCTCGTATGCAACTGCCTCTATACCGTTTTCCGAAAGCAGCTTCTTCATAATTTCCGCAGAGGAACAATTTCCCTTTACCAGCTCGAACTCGGGAGCCTCTTCTTCTGCCTGCACGTAATAGCGAGAATCCGTTATAATAAACGACTTTTGCGGCGTTACTAAAAGCACGGCATCGCCATAGCCTGTAAATCCCGAAAGATAAAGAACGTTCTGCCACGTAGCAACGATTATTCCTCCGAGTTTGTTTTCCGACAGATAACCTCGCACCTTGTCAAGCTTGTTTAATTTTGAAGTTCGGATATCCATAGCTTTACTCCTTTTGCAATTATTTTTATATTACGGCGCAACTCAGTCCTTTACGGCACTGTTGCGTTTTATGACTTTAAGTCTTGAAAATTCTTCCCGCTCCTTTTCTTCAAGGCCTGCGGAAATTTCCGAAATCAGCTCGGTGTACCTGGGAATCATTATGTTTTTAAGTGCATTGGCACGTTTTTGTGTTTTCCCGGCATTTACCGCGAGTCTTTCTATTCCCCCCAGCAGTTCGGCAATCTGCGCTGAAAGCTTTTTGGCTTCGTCAAACTTAAGCTTTGCTTCGTCAAGCGACAGATTCGTTCCGTACATACTCTCCGTAGGATAACGCCGCAGGGGCTCACTTATTCGCACCACGGGGATTTCAACACCCATTACGCTGTAAAATTTAATTTCTACACCGTTTTCTTCGGGAACACCGTCTGCAAATTGCTCAACACGATCTATGCCTAAGCTTATATTTGCCTCCTTCAAAGCCTCATATGCCTCGATAAAAGTAGCCGACAGTCTTTGTTGAAGGCCTTCCTTTTTCCCCTCTAAGCCTGCAAGCTCTCTCATAAGAAGCTTGCGTTTTCGGTCAAGCAGCTCATATCCCTGCTCTGCCATTTTAAGACTTGCCTGAGCCTTCATGAGATTGCTTTTGGTAGGTGTTTTATTTACATCCACAGCAATTTCACCTCTTCTTAAGATACCGTTTCACAAGCTCAGGGTCCATACGATCAAGCTCCGCTTCACCCAAAACAGACAATATCTCCCAACCTAAATCAAGAGTCTGCTCAATCGTTCTGTTTTCATCATAATCCTGTGCAAGAAATCTTTCCTCAAAAGCTCTTCCGAACTCCATATAGCGCTTATCCTGAACACTGAGCTCCTCTTCTCCGATAACAGTAGCAAGTGCTCTTACCTCCTGCACCTTTGAATATGCAGAAAAAAGCTGATTCGCAACAGCCGAATGGTCTTCTCTTGTATAGCCTGCTCCTATGCCGTCCTTCATAAGACGGGAAAGCGAAGGCAATACGTTAATAGGGGGATAAATCCCTTTTTGTCCTATCGACCTATCCAAAACTATCTGACCTTCGGTAATGTAGCCCGTAAGGTCCGGAACAGGATGATTTATGTCATCGTTTGGCATTGTAAGTATCGGAATCTGTGTAATAGAACCTTCGCAACCCTCAATCATTCCTGCACGTTCAAAAATAGATGCAAGGTCGCTGTAAAGATATCCCGGATATCCTTTTCTTGAAGGAATTTCACCTTTCATTGAAGAAATCTCACGCAGAGCCTCGCAATATGCGGTCATATCGGTAAGCACCACCAAAACGTTATAACCCTTTTGAAAAGCAAGATACTCGGCAGCCGTAAGTGCACAGCGCGGTGTGAAAATACGCTCTACCGCAGGGTCGTTTGAAAGGTTAAGGTACATTACAACACGGCTCAGTACGCCGCTGTCGGCGAAGGCGTTTTTAAAAAACTCCGCAACCTCGTGTTTAACACCTATGGCACCGAAAACTACGGCAAACTTATCATCGGGATTCATAACTCCCGCCTGTCTTACAATCTGTGCAGTCAGTTTATCGTGTGCAAGTCCGTTTCCCGAGAACACGGGGAGCTTTTGACCCCTGATGAGGGTAATAAGTCCGTCAATTGCAGACACACCGGTTTGAATATAGTTTCGGGGATATCTCCTTGAAATAGGGTTTATGGCAAGCCCGTTAACGTCACTTTTTTTCTCAGCGTATACCGCGCCGAGACCGTCGGCAGGCCGACCTGCTCCGTCAAAAACTCTTCCCAGAATTTCCTCCGAAAGCGGAAGCATCAAAGGTTTTCCGGAAAATCTTGCAGATATATTACCAAGAGACATTCCGTTTGTTCCTTCAAACACCTGTACAACGGCATTGCCCTTGCTGATATCAATAACGTTACCCGTTCTGACAGTTCCGTCACTCAGATGTATTTCTACAAGCTCGTCGTAGGCAACGTCCTCTACGCCCTCTACCATAATGAGCGGATCAACTATACTTTTTATGCCGGTATATTCAATAATCATCTGATTTTCTCCTTCAAATTAATTGCCTACACGGTGCGCATTGTACTCACGCAGCATCACACGCAACTCATCATCAAAACGCTTTTGCATGTCTCTGATTACACTAAGGTCATCATTGGGCACTGTATATTTCATCTGTACGCACTCTTCAAAAAATCCTTTAGCGGAAATTGCAGAAAGAGGTATACCGTTTTTTACAAGCTCTTCGACTTTATCAAGCAAGAAAAGAATCAGTCCCATCATTGCAGATTGCTTTTCGAGCGGCACATACGTATCGACCTTATGGAAAGCATTTTGTTGTAAAAATCCTACACGTATAACTCGAGAAATTTCAAGCACCAGCTTCTGATCCTCGGGAAGCACGTCCATACCAACAAGCTTTACTATTTCCATAAGCTCTTCTTCCTGTCGGAGTAAAAGCATTATGCGCTCACGTCTCTCTATAAATTCTTTATCAAGATGCTCAACGTACCATTTCTCCAAATCCTCGCCGTACTCGCTGTAGCTTGTAAGCCAATGTATGGCAGGATAATGTCTTGCATACGCAAGGCTTCTGTCAAGTCCCCAAAAACAACGCACAAATCGCTTTGTATTTTGCGTAACAGGCTCCGAAAAATCTCCGCCCTGAGGAGAAACAGCACCGATAACGGATACACTGCCCGTCTTTCCGTTAAGGCTGAGAGCTCTTCCCGCTCTTCCGTAAAACTCCGAAAGTCTGGAAGAAAGATATGCAGGGAACCCTTCCTCTGCGGGCATTTCTTCAAGTCGGCCCGATATTTCACGAAGCGCCTCCGCCCATCTTGACGTTGAGTCTGCCATGATTGCAACGTCATAGCCCATGTCACGATAATACTCGGCAAGTGTTATTCCCGTGTAAACGGAAGCCTCACGTGCCGCAACAGGCATATTTGAAGTATTGGCAATAAGAATAGTTCTTTCCATAAGCGAACGACCTGTTCGCGGGTCATTAAGCTTCGGGAAATCCTCAAGAACCTCCGTCATCTCGTTGCCTCGCTCACCGCAGCCTATGTAAATAATTATGTCGGCATCACACCACTGTGCAAGCTGGTGCTGAGTCATGGTTTTTCCCGTGCCGAAGCTTCCCGGAACCGCTGCAGTTCCTCCTCTTGCGATCGGAAAAAGAGAATCTATTATCCTCTGCCCCGTTATCAAAGGCTCGTCTATGGGAAGTCGTTTTTGTACCGGTCTTGGAATTCTCACCGGCCATTCTTGCGCCATACTGATTTCGCTTACGCTTCCGTCCGGAAGCTCTATAACTGCTACAGTATCAAGAATTGTATAGTCACCCTCAGGCACAATGCTTTTTATAATTCCTCTTGTACACACAGTCTCGCCGCTTTTCACTTTGCTGCGTGAATGTCTGTTATACTCTTCAAAGGCAGACATCGGGATCATTATACGGTTAGTAACAGAGCCCGTCTCTTTAACCTCTCCTACCACGGAAAGCACGCCTACGCTTTGACCTGCATCCGCAACGGGTTTAAAGTGCCAAAGTTTTTTTGTATCCAAGTTGCTCACGTTAATGCCGCGACTCATAAAAGAACCGCTTTCTTCCTCAAGAGACTTAAGGGGCCTTTGAATACCGTCGAAAATATTGCCTATAATACCGGGAGCAAGCAACACTGACAAGGGCTTACCCGTACTTTCAACAGGCTCACCCGGTTTTAAACCTCCCGTTGTTTCGTATACCTGAATGGTAGCCTCTTCTCCGTCAAGCCTTATAACCTCTCCTATAAGCTTCTCATTTCCCACGAGAACAACGCTTTGCATGGCAAAATCAGCCGTGCCCCGTGCCTTTACAACGGGACCGTTGATTCTGTATATTTCTTTTAATTTACCTTTTGACTCGGTCATTTATAAATTTGCCCCCCATTAACTAAGCGAAATGTTACTCCACGAGAGAAAATCCTCATGTTCACGAAGCACATCGGCTTTTATTGAGTTGTCAATCACAAGCCCAAGTGACGGCACGCGGACAACACATCCTCCGATAATATCCTCTTTTGTCACCCTGACTTCCGAAAAAGCCCATACAACCACCTTGTCTGAAATTCTCTCAATCAAATCAGCGTATTTTTTCGAATCCGACTCCGTAACGTCTATGTATATGCCCGAATTGCTTTCGCCCAAATGTAACGTAGCGGCATTAAGTGCCTCGGAAATACGTTTTGCAAAAAAGCTTTCGTACTCGTCTGATGCAACAAAGGCTTGTAACCGCTCAATAAGCTTGCTGAAAACCTGGTCAATAATTTCATTACGCTTAGCCATAAGCGCCGTCTGACCTCTGTTTTGAGCAGTAGATACGATAAGTCGGGCTTCCTTGCGCGCCTCGGAAAGAGCCTTGCTTCTGGTCTTGGCAGACTCCCTTCTGAATTTTTTACGACTTTCGGCCAATGCCTCTGAAGTAGCCTTATCAAGCTCTGCATTTATTGTATCACGCCGTTGCTCCGCTTTTAACAGCGCGGCGCTTTCAAACCGTTTTAACTTTTCTTCGTTAGACATCATTTTTGTGACGCCTCCCTCTCAGCAGTATGTCTGTCCGGAATTACCGTGATAATAGGTTTCGGACTGTTCTTAGTATACGCACCGATAATGTCACCGTATTGCTTTGCAAGAAGCTCCGTAATTAACAAAATGCCAACGTCTTCACGGCAAACAGCATTTTGAAAGGACGCAGAGAACTCGTCTCTCGTGTGAACCACTTCGCCCCTCACGCCGGAAAGTCTCATACCCGTATGCGTATCAACGTTATCACTTAAGAGATACAACTTCATAGTGCTTTTACCTTTAGCTTAATCTTTTCAGACCTTATTAAGAATCATAATTGAGATAATAAGACCGTAAATTGCGATACCCTCGGAAAGACCTACGAAAATAAGAGTTTTACCGAGGAGCTTGGGATCTTCGCTTATTGCGCCCAATGCCGCAGAGCCTGTTATTGCAACTGCAATACCTGCACCTATACAAGCAAGGCCCGTGGAGAGTGCCGCACCAAGATATGCAAGGCCCGCACCGCCGTCATTTTTTTCTTCCGTCGCTTCTGCATCGCTCTCTGACTGCACGGTATCACTCGCCTCTGCATTCGCACTCACGTTTCCGTTTGTAAAAAGCACTACGGTAGACAAAACAACCATCATTATCATAAATATAACAAGCGCACCTGCAATAAACTGCACCTTTGACTTATTAGGATTCTTAATTTTCTCAATACTCATAATTTTACCTCCTGTTTATCATGTATCAATCTTTTTTATTTTTATCTTCTACAGAAGCAATCGGTTCATACGGAACGCCGTCACCGCTGTAAAATCTGCTGAACAGCTCATAGTAAGTAAGTCGCAAGCCTTGTATTCCTACAACCATACCCTCGAGCACGATAATCACCGCATTTCCCACGACCATAATTACGGTCTGTGCAACGGGGCTTGATGACATCTGTGCTAAAATATTAAAGGCCATGGAAAGACCCACGTGGTTTATGGCAAATGCACTTAGCCTCACAAACGAAATAGTGTTGCTGGCAAAGCTCAGAAGCATATCTATCATTTCAAAAACCGTTTCTATAAAGAAACCGGATACACCGTCGGGCATCGCCGGTTTTTTCTTAATCAAATTTTCTATAGGGTGCTTGAAGAAAATAACCAAGAACGGAATTATTATACAAATCGCCAGAACAGCGGCAGAAGTCCACGGTTTTCCCAGGAGCAGCAGCGAAACAACCACGCTGATTATCACCCCGTAGAAAACAAGACCGGCAACACCGTTTCTGTCAAGTAAAACACGGCCGAAATCCTTTGCTTTTATACCGTTGATAATATTCAGAGTCATTCCCGCAAGCATCATCACAACACCGAAGGCAATACCGATAATAAGCATTGTAGTGATGTTTGCATCCTCCATCGGATTCATAAACAGCGGCTTTATCAAGTGTTCGTTCGAAAAAACACTGCCGTACATAAATCCGAAAATCATCGCGGTAATTCCTCCGCCCGTAAACACTCCTGCAAGGGGCGATTTTTTTCTCAAAAGAAAAAGTCCCGCAAGAAAAAATATCAGTCCCTGTCCAACGTCTCCGAACATAAAGCCCACCATCAGACAATAAATAACCGCAACTACAGGCGTAGGGTCTATTTCGTTATATGACGGTAAACCGTACATTTTTACTATAGGCTCAAAGGTTCTGAACAGTGCATTATTTTTAAGCTTTGTGGGCGGAACGGTCTTTACACTGTCGTCTTCGTCTGCCACAATCACAACGTTAGGGTCCTCGCCGATAACAGATGAAATACGGTTAAACGTTTCCTCGGGAATCCAACCTACAATTCTGAAGGAATCTTTTGTAAAGGCAGCGTACTTCATTATTTCATACACAGCACTGCGTTCGGAGAGATATGAATAAATCTCGAGAAGTCTCTTGCGGTAATTATCTGCCACCCCGCATATAAAGGCCGCAAGCGCCGCAGATTTTGCACATTTTTCACTAATCTCTCCGTTTAATGCCGCACAAATATCTTTAGGTGTTCCCGTAAGACCCTCCGGAATAAAAATACGTTCAAACTGCAAACTGCTGAACACTCCGTCAACTCTTACCTCAGCATCTTCAGGCATTATATAAAGCAGATGCTCATACTCACCCACGGTTCTTATATGTATAACCACGGTCTCAAGATTTGCCGCATAAAGCATCAGTCTGTCAAAATTACGTTTTGTAAGCCGCCCGAATCGAATCTTAAAAAATCTCATTTTAAAAAGCTTTTCAAGATCTGCGTCAAGGTCTCCCATATCCAATATCTGACCAAGCAACTGTTTTCTTTGGGTGATTTCATTCTCTACGGCTTCTTTTTCCTTCTCCGCTTTTGCAACGGTAGCTTCAATCTCCGAAAAAAGAGCCTCTGCCTTCTCTGTCCCGCCGTCCTTTGTTTCCTTACTCACATTCGGAAGCTCTGCGGGTATATCAATTTTCAAATTCGAAAGTATATCCGTGCATCTTTTTAGTGCCTCTTCATAAGAGTTAACTCCCTTAAATGAGTGCAGTCCTCTTACGTTTTCAAGTACACTCATAGCATACTCGGGCTGAATTCCGAAATCAGCATCAACGTACTTTTCTATAAATTCTTCTACGTACCCTTTGTTACCAACAAAGTTTACGTGTTTCATTTTGACAATAGCCAAGACTATTCACCGCCTCATGTCAATATTAATATATTTTCGTATTTTATCTTCACCTACGCCGTACCTGACGCCCTCTACAACAGTTATAATATTATTTATATCCATTTCTTTAAGATGAAGATATGCAAGCACCGTATTGAAGCTATACGAATCATTACGCAGCTGCCTGTGGTACATTTTATGCAAATATGCCGCAAACCTTTTGTCCCAATCCTTATCAGCTGAGTCTTCAAAGATATTTCCGTATTTTGAGCTGCTGACAATGTTTTTATATTCACTTATGTCACAGCCTGCAAGCTCAACCAGTTTTTCGCGGCTTGTTTTTTTCTTTTCGGGAATTATGCGGTTGACAATTTCCTCAGGAGTCATATCGTAATACTTCTTATATCGGTATATCCACATTATATTAAAAACATCAATCTCTGCGGATAAAAAAGCCTGCGACGTCGCCCTGTCAGAACCTGATAAGTAACTGCGTACACCGTTTTGCAGACGCCTGAAATAATAATCATCCAAAGCAGTTCCTATATCGGCAGCGGTTACTGAATCAGCATGCACAAATTCGGAAATTACATCTGCATAGTCCGTCCCCGATAATGCGTCCGCAAGCTCCTTAAGGTCGGTTGCGGCAAAGCACCTTTCTGTTTTAAGACCTTTTGTGATGATAACACTCTCCGATGCAATATCTGCAGACAGTGCCGTATCTTTTTCTCTGCCGCTGCAAACGTGCTGTACTATTCTCTTTATAACGTCTATTTCATATTTCAATAAAAATATATTCAGTACCTTTTTTTCTTTTTGACCCAGCATCGAAGACAGCTTTTTTGCATCATGTATGATGTTTCCGCTGAAAATATGCTCTAAGCTTCCTCTGTGTGTCGTAGCTTCGTTGATATTACTCAACAAATCCGAATAGCCGGGGCATCCCTTGAGGTAATGTATAACCTCTCCTACGCTCGACATGGAGGAGAGTGCCATGTAATCTTCGTAGCTCAGCAATCTGCTGTACATAGCTCTCAGCTTTGTAATTACTGCGCTGTACTTTACAACAGAACCCAAGAAAATCACCTCCCGATGACAATACGTATAATTAATGAGAGCCAACTATCCTTTCATACAGGGTTTTCACCCATTCCTCCAAATGGCTCTCTCTGTATCCGTTCATCACTGCAATTTTCTCCTCGGCACGCACCGCATATTGCTTTGCTTCTGCTTCGGCGTCCTTAATTATTTTCAAATGCTCTGCTTCTATTTTTTGCTCGGTCTGCTGCATGCTTGACTGCAACAAGACTTGCTTTTCGTCCTCGATAATACCGGCAATATCAAGTTTTCTCTCCTCTGCTTCCCGTACTATCTCACACGCACGTGTTTCTATTTCCAAAATCTTAGAGATAATCGCATCCAAGGCCAAAACCTCCTCTTTCATAATCAGTTAATATTGTACTCTCCTTATAAAAAAATGTCAAAACAATAATAAAATATATTTCCCTGTTTTTGTCTATACTAATATTAGCCTATACGGCAAGTATTAATTTATCAAAGGAGGCATCACAATGCCCGAAAAAAGCGACACCATAAAGCTTCTGAGACAATGCAGCTCAGGAATCGAAACAGGCGTACAATCCATTGACGACGCTTTAAAATACGCCCACAGCCCCGACCTTAAAGATTTGCTCAACAAATACAAGGCTGAACACGAGCTTTTACGAGACGAGGTTCAAGAGCACATGAAGGAATGTGCCGACGGCAATCCGGAAGAACTTGAACACCACGCATTTTCCACAGTTATGGCGCAAACAATGTCCCGTATAAAAGTAAATGCAGAGCTTACGTTTAACGATGCCGATACCAAAGTTGCCGAGCTTATGGCAGAAGGCTGCGATATGGGCTCCCGCACACTTACTCGTTATGTAAACGAATATGACAAGGCAGACAAGCGTTCCAAAAACCTCGCCGGTAACATAATACGAATAGAAGACGAGCTTAGCGTAAGACTCCGAAAGTTTATATAACTAAAACACCGAGCAGAACTCAATCATTTCTGCTCGGTACTTAGTCTAATGCATTTTACATATTAAATTCCTTTCGGCTTTTCTATCAGTTCAATTCCGTGACGTTGTGCAATTTCAAAGCCCATCTTAATGCAGTCTGTATTTAGCACGCAATTAACGGAATGTGCATCCGTTCCGAGAATGGCTTTTACACCGGGAACCTTACCCGCAACATTCCAAAAAGCTTCATTGGGGTACGCGCGGTTATCTCTGATGCCAAGCAAATTAATCTCTAACGGCATGTCGTATTTTACAGCAGCCTCGCAAAGTCTCTGCACTTCTTCTTCATAAAAAGAAGCATCACCCGTAAAACGGAAAAGGTCGGGATGTGCAATATAAATGAACTTACCGGTCTTTATTGCTTCAATCACACTGTCCGTATAATTCTTAAACTGCATAACATCATCCGTGGCATTGTAGCTGTATACTCCGTCATATTCATTAAAGGTAAAGTGCTGTCCCAAAATCAAATACTCAAAGCCCAGACGCTCTAAAAACCTGTAGGTTTCATCAAAGCAGGACGGATAATATTCAAGCTCATAACCCAAGTGTATTTTAATTCTGTCTTTATATTCGTCTTTTATTGCATTAATAGTTTCTACATAATCTTCTGCGTAATCTTTAGGCATTCTGTAGCCGGAATAATAATTTACTTCTGCAGGAAAGATATACGGCGCATGGTCTGAAAATCCAAATTCATCAAAGCCTAAGGAAAGAGCAGCTTCAACATACTCTCTTTCAGTTCCCGTTGCATGTCCGCATCTAAACGTGTGAGAATGGTAGTTTTTCGTCATTTTCATTTTTGCTCCTCCGCTTCCGTATAAGGCAACACAACTGCGCTGTTATATGAATCAATGCCCGGGCTTACAAGTCCTGTGACGTATTCATACGCTGCCGTTGCACGTGATACTCCGAAACTGCTTTCTAAAAGGCCATACGTGCTCTTTGACTCTTCGTTTGCAAGTGCAGCTGCAAGAGGGACCACGTTAAAAACAATTCTGCCGTTTACGCTGTGACGGTGCATCCACGTAGCCGTATAGTCGGCATGACTTATCAGAGTCTCGCCTGTACTGTATTTTCTTATTGTAACGCTTGCGATAAGACCGTTTTCGGTGTATGTATATTTTTCTTTAGCATCATTCCCCACTACGTCCCTGTTTTGACCGGAAATAAAATTTCCCACAGAATAGTAGCAAAGCATTTTATGAGTGCCGTCTGACGATACGTATAAATCCGTAGGCTGAACCACGTGAGGATGTGAGCCTACAAGCAAATCAACACCCATGTCGCAAAGCTTTCGGGCAATCTCTTTCTGTTGCGAATTCGCAGAATGCTCGTATTCATTTCCCCAGTGCAAATACACAACAATCAAATCCGCACCGTTTTGTTTAAGCTCGGCAATTCTGTCCTCAAGCTCAGAGTAAAATGAATCCAACAGATTCGGATTAAATGAATCAACCAAATCTTTGCTGAAAATAACTTTTGCTCCGCACTCGGTATGTTCGCCGTTTGAATTAATTTGGGAAGTCTGTACGCACTCCGCACAGGAAGGACAATATTTTTCAAGTCTGATTCCGTTTAAGAATGCTTCAGTTTCTGAATACTTTTCTGCCTCCGGCGGTGCTTCATAGCTGTAATTAAGCATGCCGAGCTTTATACCGTCAACATCCGTAATCATATAGCTCTTTGAATCAGTGTCAAGTCTTGTTCCAATCCAAGACAATCCTCGTTCTGCAAAAGCCTGCTGTGTTCCTAAAAGACCTTGTCTGCCGTTATCATACGTATGATTATTTGCAAAAAGTACGTTATCAAATCCTGTAGACTTTACGTAATCCAAAATAGCAGTAGGAACTCTGAAAGTAGGATAGTATTTGTAATTTCCTTCGGTCACCGTAGCTTCAAAGTTTATTACAGAATAGTCATGTGCCTCTACAATATCCTTTATATACTTAAACGATTCCGAAAAGTCATAGTTTCCTCCGCCATATGCCTTGGCACTGTCCACCTGTCCTGCATAAAGCATAAGGTCGCCAACCGAAAGCAAGCTAATTTCTTTATATGTAATCGGCTCTGCCGTAGGTTCCTCAGTAGGAATATCAGTATTTTGCGGCGCGGTTGCGGAGGGTGCTGAGAGCTGTCCATCGTTAGTATTCGGTTTTCCACTATCATTGGATGCCAATTTTCCCGAAAAACCCAAAGCGAGAAGCACAATCACAAAAATGACTGCCGCCGCAAACATAGCAATGCTTCCGATTATTAATATTTTTTTAATTTGCTTCCTGGTTAAATTCATTATAAACCCCTTACTCTATTCCGCACATAATCTTAAAATTTTGTACAGCTTGTGATGCCGCACCCTTGCCGAGGTTATCAAGACAAGAATTAATATAAGCATAGCCATCCTCAACGTTAACCTTAATGTTTACGGCATTCGTATCGTTAACAGCACGCGTGCCGAATGACTTTTCAGCATTGTCCCGTACGACGGATACCAAATCAAGAGGTCCGTACGCATTCTTTATCCTGTCTTCAAGAATAACTCTTGCCTCTTCATCAGACAAGCAAGCAAGTTTCTCACACAATTTTACCCTGATGTTTGCATTAATCCCCTTGAAAACAGATCTGAGAACTACAGGGGTAAAATTGACCTCTACTCCTGAATACAGCGCCATCTCGGGAACGTGCTTATGCTTATGTCCGTAGGAATACGCCCAATCATCGGAAACATCCTCTATCGACTTTCTTGCTCCGGAATTTCCGGAAGTAGCTACAACAGTAGCTTCCCCTTCAACAAGGTCCTTAATAGGATACAGTGCAATAATGACAGAGGTTGCATAGCATCCGGGATTTGCGATAAGTCTCGCTGTTTTAATTTTCTCCCTATTAATAGCAGGCATGCCGTATACTGCTTCTTTAAGCAATTCCGGCTGAGTATGCTCTATTTTATACCACTTTTCAAACTTTTCCTTGTCTAAACGAAAAGCACCGCTCATATCGATGACCTTGCAACCGCTGTCAAGGCACTCTTGAACGCTGTCTAAAGAGGCTTGATCCTTAGTAGCAAGAAAAACCACGTCGCAGTCTGCAAGCACACCTTCTTCTCCGCTTGAATTTCTTCTGTAAGAAATGGTAACGTCTGCTTCTTCGCGAGAAAGAACGCCATAAGCGCCATCTTCAAAAATTCTTGTAAGCTCTTGTCCAACCATTCCGGTGTATCCGATAATTCCGACATTATATTTTTTTGCCATAATAAAAGTCCTCCACAATAAAATATTTTACAATATATGATTAAGAATCCGCTTCAACGTCCGCCTCGGCCTTTTGAAGCTCTATCAAAGAAATTTCAGGGGTACTCAACATCCTGAATCCGTGTTCAACACCCAATCCGCCGCTTATATAATTAAATCGGCCGTTACCGTCACTGCTGAGACCATATACATCGTCCTCGTCAGGAAACAGACCAAGCTCCGGTGTGTACACAGCGCCGAGAACCGGAATTCTATACTGACCGCCCAACGTATGTCCCGATATCGACAAATCGTAATCGACTTCGGTAAATGTTCTTTTATTAACATCCTTTAGTCTTCGCGTAACATTATAATTAATCGGCTTATGTGTTATGCAAATACTGAAATCTACGTCTTGGTCAAAATCCATCGAGTTCAAAACGTCTTTATCATAGCTCACACCGGTAAGGTAAATAGACTCACCGCTTTCAGAAGTGATTTTCTGCGCAGGATAAACAAATTTCGCACCGTATTCACTTTCAAAAAATTTCATAAACTCGGTTTTCTTGGCAGGATTAATACAAATTTTCCAACTGTTACTATCAGAATCAACGTTAGAAGGAATGTAGTCATTATCTCCGACAATATAATAAATAGGTACATCCTCTTGCAAACATTCCATCAAGTCGCGTACGGCCCAAAAGTCGGTTTCATCCGGGCTTTCAAAAAAATCACCCGTAAATAAAACCATATCATATTCCGCATCCTTAAGTAACTTCTTAATCTTTTTCTGTCTGTCCCCAAACTCTTTGCCCAAGAGGTCGCTAATCTGGAGAATTTTATAACCGTTAAATGATTCGGGCACTTGTAAATGAGAGACAACAACCTCGGTCAGAACCACTCTGCTCCCGTCTCTTAAAACAACAATAACAGATACCACCAAAAAAACAAATACAAGAAAACAAATAAAAAAAGGTAACCACACACGGCGTTTTTTTATATTTCTAAAAAAAGTAATATTATCTTTTCCCGAAACGTACTTAGTCTCTTTAAACTGTTTCATGATGCGGCTCCTTTCTTTAATATTTTTACGTTATTAATTCTATCATAATTTATACAATTTTCAATTAATTTTCTATATTTAGTCAAAAGATTCGTTCGACTTCGTTTGACCATCGAATAAAAGTAAGTTTTGTAGAATTTTGGGGAGTTCATTGTTTTTTTTGTCGGCAATATTAATGTAATACTTCAGCAACCTCTGTATTGCCTCAACCTCGTTTTCCAAGGAATCTGACCCATCAATAAATTTCAAAACAACTTTCGGCAGCGGCTTCGGCTTATTCATAATAAATTTTCCCCGCAACTGTTTTAATATTTTTACTTACATGTATATGCAAAAAAAATATAAAAAAGCGGACTCAAATGAGTCCGCTTCAATTAGTACCCGGCAACTACATATTTTCACAAGTCGTCTCCAACTAACTATCGTCTGCATCTGAGAGCTTAACTGCTGTGTTCGGCATGGGAACAGGTGTTTCCTCTCCATCATTATCACCGGATATTCGTCTATCCCCGAACCCTCAAAACCAAATAACATTCCTAACTACTCAGATGCTCCTCTAACTCTACCTTTGACGTTTCTTTCTCTTGACTCTTGGTCAAACTTCCGACCTATTAGTATCAATCCGCTTACATGTTACCATGCTTACACTCCTGACCTATCTACCACATAGTCTTTGTGGGGTCTATCGATATCTCATCTTGGGGCCGGTTTCACGCTTAGATGCTTTCAGCGTTTATCCGATCCGAACTCGGCTACCCGGCGGTGATCCTGGTGGAACAACCGGTA
>JAZPZG010000076.1:0-11949 GCA_045544575.1 Clostridia bacterium | reverse complement strand
AAAGTACCGAAACCGATGATCTGTACTTTATCCTCTTTAGCCATAGCCTTTGTAATAACTTCGATAGCTGCGTTGATAACAGCTGCAGTGTCCTTCTTGGAAACGTCAGCAGCCTCAGCAACTGCATTGATAAGCTCAGTCTTGTTCATTATTTAACCTCCTTCGTCCCCCGAAAAAGCTCGGTTCGTTATACTTATAACCTATTATAACAAATATAAATCAAATACACAAACATTTTCTTCAAAATATTTCAAATTTTCTTGATTTTTTTGTAATTTATGGGCTTTTGAGGGGCTAAAGCATTATTTATCGGTCTCTAAAGTGTCCTTTACCATAAGATACGTGCTGAGAATCATGATGGCTAATGCTACATAAAATTGCAGAGCGGGTGTTTCCTTTAGAAGTATCATGCTGAAGGCAACTCCCAAAAACGGTGCTATCGAATAGTAGGCGCTGGTTTTTGCAGCCCCTAAATTTTTTTGTGCAGTGATATAAAAGTGAATGCTTAATCCGTAGGAAACAAAGCCAAGCAACAAAACAGCCAATATAAGAAGAATCGGCGGCAATGCTTCTCCGATAAAAAATGCAACGATAAGACTGCCGAGTCCGGAGAACGTGCCCTTTATTACAACAATTTCAACGGAGCTTTTATTGCTTATCTTTTTTGTACAGTTATTTTCAAAGCCCCAACACAGGCACGCTCCCAGAACACATAGAGAGCCCTTGTTAAGCACGAAAGAGGCAGAGCCTTCAAAGGTCAAAATAATGCTTGCCAAGGTTACAAGGGTGATTGCAAGCCAAAGCTTCTTTGAAATGGCTTCCTTAAACACAGCAAGCGCTATAACCGATGTGGCAACAATTTCAAAATTATTCATAAGAGAGACGTTGGCAGAGCTTGTCATTGAGATGCCGAGCATCAATAATATGGGCGCGGAAATATCCAGCAAAACCATCGCAACCGTATAAGGAAGCTCTTTTTTTGTCAGCGGCTCTCTTTTGGTTTTCTTTCCGAAAAGAGTTTCAATCAAGCCATATACGAAAAGTCCGAGACCTGCGCCGAGATATAAAAAAGCAGCCATCATGGTAGGTTCCGTGTAATTCAAAAATAACTTTGAAAATGGCACGTTAACGGCGTACAATGCGGCTGCTGTAAGTGCAAACAATATCGCTCTTTTTTTAGACTGCAAAACTGTTGCCCTCCCTTTTTAGGGGATAGTCTATAACATGCTTATTTTCTTGTCAACACCTTTTTATTCCACGACATTTTTTTGCATTTCGGACATCTCATGTATCTTGTTCTGCCTATGTGTGCAGCGGCAAAAACAGATTTGTATTTCGGCACGTATTTGTTGTTACAGTGCTTACATTCGTAATAACCGGCAACTTGTTCGATACGAAGAAGGAACGGAATTGCCACTAACAGCGGTATCATACTTGATAACACCACAACGACTTGTTTCCACTCTTCCATCGGCACGAATAAGCCAATCACACATCCCGCCGCAAAAGGTATACCTGCCATGATACCTGCAAGTGATTCCATACGTAGCAGTCGTCTGTCAGCTTCTTGTTTTTGCTTAACCATTTCAATCAAGTTGCTTTCCATTTCTTTGTTGTAGTTTTCCATTGCAATAACCTCCCCGCTTAGTAAATCATTTACACTGATTTTAAGTTCTTTGCATAAATCGAGCATTATAGATGAATCAGGCATTGACCTGCCGGTTTCCCACTTTGAAACCGCTCTGTCGGTAATGTGTAATTTTTCTGCTAACTGTGCTTGTGTTAAATTATTGTTTTTTCTGCACTCGGCAATAAACCGTCCGATTTTTTCTTGATTCATTTTTCTGCCTCCTTTCGCATTAAGTTTATCCATTTTCTGTGTAAAAGTCTACAAACTGTTGGTAGAGTGGGGGATTTTAAGTAGGTTGGCGGCGTAAAAAATAGCTGATGCTTTTAAAAGTCATACATCAAGCCTTATGCTTGGATAAAAAAAGACAGTCCAAAGACTGTCTTTTTTCTGGTGGAGACGAGTGGGCTCGAACCACCGACCCCCTGCATGTCAAGCAGATACTCTGACCAGCTGAGCTACGCCTCCGTATGATTCTGATTCAGTATATACGATGTGCGAGTAAAAAGCAAGAAAAATAAGCAGATTTTCCGCCGGGCTGTGCGGAAAATCTGCGGGTTATGACTTTTTGGTTCAAATTATGCTTTTTAGAAAATCTGTAGATTGCTCCAGATATGATTCATAGTCAGCACTGCCGAACATCTCGGCAACGGCAAAACCGTTATCGCCAACGTGAGGTTTTAAAATTTTAAGAAGCTCCCCAATGGGGATTATACCCTTACCGACAGGTGACGGATACATTAGCTTTCCGTCATAGCATGGAACAGCCTCGTCGCCGTCAGTTAGAGAGAGATTGCTTCTGTCCTTTAAGTGAATATGGGCAGTTCTTTCGGCAAAAAGCTCTGCCAAGGCAAGAGCATCTTCTCCGATATAGTGGAAATTGCCGGTATCAAACGTAAATTTAAGCTCCGGAATTTCATCGAGGATTCTCAAAAGGTCGGTTGACCTGCAACATGGAGAGGAAATGAGGTCATAGTCTTCTATCGTGACGGTGATATGCGTATTCTTGGCCTTTTCGGTGACGAAACGCACGCCTGATATTACTTTTTGCATTTCAAGCTCTCTGCCATCGGGCGTTACGGATGCCTCCGTAAAGAAGCCGGGGATTATCATTACTCTGCGGCAATCAAGCTCTTTTGCAAAATTCAGAAGGCTACTGACCTTTGCTTCGTCAATCGAACGTGCAAAGTCAAATACAGCGTATATTGACGAAATCTGAAAGCCGAGACTGCAAAGCTCCTTGAAATAGCCTGTGCCCTTGCTTTGTATACTGTCATAATCGCAGTCAATGCCCTCGTATCCGAGCTTGTGTAATTTGGTAAGAGCTTCCTTTTCGGAGACGTTTAATTTGTTTGCCATGGAAACAGCATGTGCATAAAAAGTAGAAAGCTTCATTTTTTTGTCCTCTCGGGGTTTACTTTAAAAACAACAGCGGTACGTGAGGGTAGGTAGAAAAGAAAACCGAGCCCTCTGCTTTGGATGTTTTGCGTTTTGTACGTGGCGTTTTTATCCACTCTGCCGAAGCCTCCGAACGTTCCGTCGTCGGATGAAAGAATAACACTGTACGTACCCTCTGTCTTTGCGGGAAGGAAATATCCGTCAAATGACTTTTCGGGATGAAAATTAAATGCAAACATGACGTTTCCTTTGCGGAATACGATTATTTTATCATCCTGGTGAATAAGCAGACACTCGGGCTTTTTTTCTAAAATGTTTTCTTCCAAGAGCATATGAATCATTGCTCCGTCAAAGTCGTTTAGCTCGCGATAACGGAGTCTTTCATTGTCAACCAGGCTCCACTGGCGTCTGCAATAGTGATAACTCCAGTTGTTTCCCTCGCGCGGAAAGTCTATCCATTCGGGATGTCCGAATTCATTACCCATAAAATTGAGATAGCCCTCGCCTCCGAGAGATGCCGTGAGCAAGCGTATCATTTTATGAAGTGCGATTCCTCTGTCAATCACGGGGCTTGGCGCAAATTTTGTCATGCTGGTGTACATCTCTGCATCGCAAAGTCTGAACATTATCGTCTTGTCGCCGACAAGCGCCTGGTCGTGTGATTCACTGTAGCCTATATTTTTTTCCTGCGGACGTCTCTGTGTCAGCTCATACCAAAGCATGTGCATATTCCAATTCTCATCCGATACTTCTTTCAGGAGTTTTATCCATAAATCGGGTACTCCCATGGACAGTCTGTAGTCAAAGCCTATGCCGCCGTCCTCTGTTTTTATACACATTCCGGGCATTCCCGACATATCCTCGGCAATGGTAATTGCATTGGGATTATATTCGTGTATCAGCTCGTTTGCAAGCTGCAGGTACGTTACGGCTTCGGTATCAGTGTTAAGAGAAAAATACATGCTGTAATTCGTAAAAGCAGAGCCTAAACCGTGGTCATGGTAGAGCATGGAGGTAACACCGTCAAAACGGAAACCGTCGAAATGAAACGTTTCCATCCAATATTTGAGATTAGATAAAAGGAAGTGAAGTACTTCGTTTTTTCCGTAATTAAACAGCTTTGTGCCCCATGCGCTGTGATTTCCTTTTTCGCCGCTGTGGAAAAACTGATACTCGGTACCGTCAAATTCGTTAAGTCCTTCGTTGGTGTTTTTTACGGCGTGTGAGTGAACGAGGTCAAGCAACACGGCAATACCCATACTGTGAGCCTTGTCAACAAGAGCCTTTAATTCCTCGGAAGTACCGTACTTTGAAGATGCGGCATAAAAGTTAGAGACCTGATATCCGAAAGAGCCGTAATAGGGGTGCTCCATTATTGCCATAATCTGGATGGTATTGTAGCCGAGCTTTTTTATTCTGGGGAGAATGTTGTCTGCAAACTCTTTATAGGTTCCGATTCCGTACTTTTCCTGTGCCATGCCTATGTGGCATTCGTATATTATAGGAGTGGTCGGCATCTTGAATTTTTTGTCTGTCCAAGGGTAGGGTGCAAATGTTTCTTCTAATTCAGCGCACCAAAGGTAATTTTGAGGGTCCTGTACTACTCTTGTGGCATAAACGGGAATTCTGCGTAGCAGCTGACCTTTGCTGACAACAATTGATTGAATTTTTTGTCCTGCTCTTAAGGTGTCGCGTCCTTTTAAATAAACCTCAAAGACACCGTTTTCTTTTTTAGTAAGAGGGCAGTCGTAGACGTTCCAATTGTTAAAATCTCCGGTAAGATACATTGCGTCGGCTGCCGGTGCCCACTCACGATATACCCATCCGTCCTTTGTTCTGTGAAAACCGAAAAAGTTGTACGCATTTGCAAAATCGATGAGCGAGCCTTTTTCTCCGATAAGTTCATATCTTTTTCTCAGATAATTATCCCTTCGAAGCAACAGGTCAGCCGTGAAAGGCTTCAGATAAGGGTCGATACGAATAATGCCGAGTGTTTGCTCCGTCGGCTTTTCCATGACGGTTTTAAGGGGCTTAAAGCCGCATTTTTCGTAAAACTTAAGTGCGTCCTTGTTCAAATTCCAGACGTTAAGCGTGATGCTGTCACAGCCGTTTTTGGCTGCTATATCGGAAACGTATTCGAAAAGAGCAGTTCCGATGTGCTGCCTGCGGCAATTTTTATCAACGCAAAGATCGTCAATGTATAAAACCTTTCTGCTGTGCAAAATATTGGTTTTTTCGGTTGTTTGGTAAGCACAAAAAGCGTATCCCACGACCTCTTTTTCTTCGTTTACGGCAACGTACACGGGAGTGCTTTCATTGCTTATAATCTCTGAAAGCTCTTGGTTAGTATACTTCTTTTTGCCGCTTATAAAAATATCCGGACGTTTCCGGGCATGAATTTCAAGTACTTGTCTGAGTAGGTCATTTAACCTGTTTACATCGCTCTTCTGAGCTTTTCGTATTAACATAGGCACGTTCATCCTCTCATTATTATGAGTTAATTATAAAACAATTTTTTTGCTAAATCAAGCGCATGGCAGAGTTTTTAGCAAGGAAGATTCGGTTGATAAAAATCGGTTTTTGTTGTATAATGACCGGTGAAACGGAGGAGTTTTTATGAAAAGCATTAAACCGGGAAGAGGACCGTCTTTTATGGGCGGAATCATGAGTGTTTTTGCGGGTCTGTTCGGTGTTGTGTGGACCGTCATTGCGGTAGGCATGGGCGGCGGTCTGTTTTCGCTGTTCGGTATTGTTTTTATCGCAGTGGCGGCGGTAAATGCAGTATACAACTTTAAAAATGCAACGGGTAAAAATCGTTACTCGGAATTTGACATTACCGAAGGCAATGAAGAACCCGATCCGCTTAATGAATATTTCGGCGAGTCCGTAGACAATTCTTACGAGAATCGTAAATCGGTTGTCGGAAATAAATTTTGTCCCTACTGCGGAACCCCTGTAGAGGAGAATTTTGAATTTTGCAACAATTGCGGTAAGAAATTGCCGTAAACAGAAAATTTATACATATGATTGATGCGGAGCTTTTGAGATAATGGACAGCATACTTATTAAAAACGGTCACGTGGTTGACCCTGCACAGGGGCTTGACGAAAACATAAACGTATTTATACGCGGCGGCAAGATTGAGTGCCTTACGCACGAAGAACCTGCGGCGGAGCTTGTTATAGATGCCTTCGGGAAGATAGTTTGCCCCGGATTTATTGATATACACATGCACGAGGATATTTATAACGCAGAAAACGGTACTTTTGAAAAGAGCATGGCAGAGTCTGCTCTGCGTATGGGTGTGACGCTTCAGGTGGGCGGTAATTGCGGACTGAACGTTTACGAGCCTGCAGAATATCTTGATGCGGCAGACCGCATTGGTTTTCCGGTTAACATCGGGCTTATGGCGGGACATACCTTTTTACGTGATTTACATGCAAAATGCAGCAAATATGAGTCAGCCGAAGAATCTGAAATAAAGCTTATGGTAAAACATGCGGAGTCCTTATTGGAAAGGGGCTGCCTCGGCATTTCCTTCGGCGTAAAATACATTCCCGGAACAACGTGGGAAGAAATTATCTCCCTGGTAAAGCTTTGCAGAAGAAATGACAAATTAGTGAGCGCTCACGTGAGACAGGACGTTGACGGTGTTTTTGATGCGGCACTCGAGCTTGCGGAGATGGGAAGAGAAGGCGGCGTAAAGGTTCAGTTTTCTCACGTAGGAAGCATGGGCGGCTACGGGCAGATGGAAAAATTGCTGAAAGATATTGACGGATACAGAAAAAGCGGCATTGACATGATGTGTGACTGTTATCCTTACGATGCTTTCAGTACCTTTATCGGCGAAACCACGTACGACGACGGGTTTCTTGAACGATATCAGGCAGGTTATGACAGTATTTTGATTGTAAACGGTAAATATGCGGGAAAACGATGTGACCGGAATATCTTTGAAGAACTGAGGAAGACGGCCCCCGATACGGCGACAGTCGGCTACTTTATGAGGGATTCAGAGGTTGAGCTTGCTCTTAAAGCTCCGTTCGTAATGCTCGGCAGTGACGGTGTAAGGCAAGACGGCAAAGGACATCCCAGAGCTTCGGGAGCTTTCGCCCGCTTTATAAAAAAATACGTTGCAACAGGTAAAGTCGGATTGTCGTGCGGCATAGGTAAGATGACGTCCATGGCGGCCGAGCGGCTTAACGTTACTAAAAAAGGCAATCTGCGTACGGGAAGTGATGCGGATGTCGTTATTTTTGACCTTGATAAAGTATGCGATAAAGCAACGTACGAAGACGGTCAGATTCCGTCCGTCGGATTTGATTACGTAATTATCGGCGGAGACGTCGCTGTTAAAAATGATATAATTGTTAACGATAAGCTTGGCAGAGCAGTCAGAAGATAAAGAGGGAATATATGAACAAATACAAGCCATACGTAAAAAAATATTGGTACAGCTTTCTGCTCGGCCCGTTGTTTATGGTACTCGAGGCGTGCGGAGAGTTTATTTTACCGTTTATAAATGCTAATATCATAAACAAGGGCGCTGAGACAGGTGATATAGGTTACATTTTAAAAAACGGACTCTGGATGCTCTTGCTTGCCGTTGCAATGCTTATAGCCGGCGTGCTCGGTGCTAATTTTGCAATAAGAGGTGCCGCGCGAATGGCGGCAGGTGTTCGCGGAGATACGTTCCGTAAGATACAGTCATTTTCTTTTTCAAATATAGACGATTTTACTACGGGCTCGTTGATTACCCGTATTACCAACGATATCACGCAGATACAGAATTTTACTCAAACCTTGCTGAGAGGAATGTTCAGAAGCCCGATAATGCTTATCGGTGCCTTGATAATGTCTTTTTACCTCAATTCCTCACTTGCAATGATTATTTTAATTGTCGTGCCGGTGCTTGCACTGTCGATTGCCGCAATAATAATAACCGCTTCACCGCGTTATTCCAAAATGCAAAAGCAGCTGGATACTCTTAATATTGACATACGCGAGACGATTACCAACGAAAGGGTTATTAAATCCTTTGTAAGAGAAGAATTCGAAAAAGAAAAGTTCGGTATTATAAATGACGAGCTTGTAAAAAAGAGTACGGCGGCGCTTAAGATGATGCTTCTTTTACAGCCCGTGTCTGCACTTGCGGTTAACGTTACCACCCTTGCAGTGGTTTGGGTTGCGGGCAAACAAATTATGGTGGGAGATATGGAGCTTGGAACGTTAACGGCTTTCATTACGTATCTGTCACAAATACTTACGGCGCTTAATTTTCTTGCAAACATTGTTTTACAGGGAACACGTGCCGCGGCATCCGATAAACGTATTTCCGAGGTGATGAAGGCTGCGGTTACTCTTGACGACAGCCTTGTTGAGGCAGATGATGCGCTTGCCGAGGTTTTGCGCGGAGAAGTTGAATTCAAAAATGTGTCTTTCAAATACTTTAAAAACAGCAAGGAAAAGGTTCTTGATAATATCAGTTTAAGAATTGAAGCAGGTGAGTTTGTAGGAATAATAGGCTCTACGGGAAGCGGCAAATCTACGCTTGTATCTCTGATTCCGCGCCTGTATGAGGCGGATGAGGGCGCTGTTCTGATTGACGGCAGACCCGTTCAAAAGTGGACTCTGAAGAATCTGCGTGAGAGTGTTGCCGTGGTGTTACAAAAAAACACTTTGTTTTCAGGAACAATTGCGGAAAATTTACGTTGGGGAAAGCGTGATGCCACCGATAACGAAATAAGGGAGGCTGCAAAAATCGCACAGGCGGATGGTTTTGTTACCTCTTTCCCGGATGGGTATGAGACAAAGCTCGGCCAGGGCGGAGTGAATTTGTCGGGAGGGCAGAAGCAACGTCTTTGTATTGCACGAGCACTGCTGAAAAAACCAAAAATACTTATTCTGGACGACAGCACAAGTGCTGTTGACACGGCGACTGACGCATCAATAAGGCGTGCTTTCAGAGAAAAATTGCCGGGCGTTACAAAAATAGTGATAGCGCAGCGTATCAATTCAGTAGCTGATGCCGATAAGATAGTTGTACTCGACCACGGCAAGATAGCGGGCTGCGGAACTCACGATGAGCTTATGCAGAGCTGTACGGAATACAGAGAAATATATTGGTCGCAAAAAGACCGTGAGGAGGGCTGACATGGCGGGTGAAATGAACGTTACCGGCAGAGGAAATCGTGATGCCGCAATGGGCGCCAAGGGAAAGCCCAAAAATCTGAAGCAGACGGTCGGCAGACTCGTACGCTATTTATCAAAGGAAAGAGCCCTTCTTATTTGTGCAATAATATGCGCTCTGACATATACCGTATTTTCGCTTGCGGCTTCATATATGCTTCGGCCTATAATGAATAAGTTTATTTATTTTGATCCGGCAGACGGAGATATCGGAAAAAGACTTTCGGGTCTTGCGGCGGGAATCGGAGTAATGGCTGTAGTGTACGGCGTTTCGGTTCTGTCGCAATGGCTGCAGCAACGTCTCATGCTTACAATATCCCAGCGCTCCTTGAAGCGCATGAGAAAGGAACTTTATGACAAGCTCCAAACCCTGCCTGTAAGCTATTTTGATACACGTTCCGTGGGTGATATTATGAGCAGATTCACAAATGACGTTGACACGGTGGGTGAGATGCTTAACACTACGCTGATACAGATTGTTTCAGGAGCAATAACCATTGTCGGAACGATAGTTTTGATGCTGTATACAAGTCCGATTCTCGGTGCTGTTACGATTGTTATGACACCCGTCTTAACGATGGCAAGTAAAGCTATCGTTAAGCACGGTAGGGGTGCTTACGCAGAGCAGCAGAAAAATCTCGGATTATTAAACGGCTTTGCGGAAGAGACGATTTCCGGTCAGAAGGTAGTAAAGGTTTTTAACCGTGAAGATATTGCGGCAGCGGAGTTTGAAGAACTTAACGATAGGCTTTGTGCTGCGCAGATAAAGGCTCAGTTCAGGGCGGGAATAATGGGTCCCGTAACACATCAGCTGTGTAATATGTCGTACGCTTTTACGGCGTGTATAGGTGCGCTTTTGGTAGTGCGTAGGGGTTTTGACATAGGAGGACTTACCGTTTCTCTCAATTATACCCGTCAGTTTAACCGCCCCATAAATGAGATATCGATGCAGATGAGTACTGTTTTTGCAGCTTTGGCAGGTGCAGAAAGAGTTTTTGAGGTTCTTGATGCAGAACCCGAAAAAGAGAATCCGGAAACTGTTTCTTTGGAAAAGATAAACGGACACGTGGTTATAGAAAACGTGAGCTTCGGTTATGTTCCGGGGGTAACGGTGCTTCATGACATCTCTCTTTACGCAAAGCCCGGTCAAAAGATTGCATTCGTAGGCTCTACCGGTGCGGGAAAAACTACCGTTACAAATCTTTTGTCGCGTTTTTATGACATTGAAAAGGGCCAAATCACTATCGACGGTGTTCCGATTGAGAAGATAGACAGAGCGTTTCTCCGAAAAAATATAGCAATGGTTTTACAGGATACGCATCTCTTTACAGGTACGGTAAGAGAAAATATACGCTACGGCAGACTTGATGCCACCGATGATGAGGTTTTACAGGCGGCAAAGGTTGCTTCGGCACACTCGTTTATAATGCAGCTGGAAAACGGTTATGATACGATGCTGACAAATGACGGTGCAAATCTTTCTCAAGGTCAGCGCCAACTGCTTAATATTGCCCGTGCCGCGATAAGCAAAGCGCCTATATTGATTCTTGATGAGGCAACCAGTTCGGTAGATACACGAACCGAACGCCACATCGAAGAGGGTATGGATGCATTGATGGAGGACAGGACAACGTTTGTTATTGCACACAGGTTGTCCACCGTTAGAAAGGCTAACGCAATTATGGTACTTGAAGCAGGGCGAATTATAGAGAGGGGAACTCATGAGGAGCTTGTTTCCGCAGGCGGAAGATATTCGGAGCTTTACCATGAGATTGCCGAGCTTGACTGAAAATAACGAATAATTAAATCCGCGGCAATAAGTGTGATTAACGCTGTTGCCGCGGTTTTTGCTGTCTTCGGCGGAATTTTAAAAATAATTTTCTTTAAAGGATTAAAACAAAATTTCATAAACAACGTTATCAGTACTCCCCAAATTAAACTAAAGCTTAAGCAAATGTGCCCTGCTATATTAAACTTATGTGAAGAATAATTCCAAAGCCTGATATTCAGTATTTCGTAAAAAAACAGGCCTGTTATAAATTCTAAAAAAGTAGGTAATAGTGCCGAAAAAGCAAAATAGAGCGGCAATCGGAGCTTTTTTGAACGTACCCTTTTTAAAAAAATTCCTCCGCAGTCGGGTGTTCCTGCAAAAAAATATACCCCTAAAAGGCTAAATCCGTATATAGGGCAAAGCGGAAGCGTGAGAAAACCTCTGTCGCAGTACCTTCCTGCTTCAAAATAGCAGTAGGCCGTTTCCAATATCCAGCCGATGAAGGAGATTGCCGCTATGAGCAGAAAATAATTATATGGATAAGTATTCGTAATTTCTTTTTTTCGTGCAAATATATTACTTTTTCTCACAATTTTTCCTCTTTACCATGTTTTCGCTTGTGTCATTATATTATGAAACTCGTTTTTTTTATGTGCGGATATAGCATACCTCGGTTTTTGCTATTTAAAATAAGAAAATTTTAGGATTTTTTAAAGTTTGAATTTTAAGATAAGGTAAAGAAATTGGGGGGATTTTATGAAGAAGCGAATCGGAATGATTACAGCATGCATTTTGGCTATAGCTATAATATCAGCTGTGATACTTGGAAGAGAACTGCCGAAAAGTGATACCGTAACAGCCTCTCCATTCCCGTCTGAAACGCTTGTGTCTGAAGCTACCGCTGTGTCGACGGACGAGGTACGTGCAGAGTTTACGTCACCCCCGATTGCAGAAGTGACGGAGG
>JAZPZG010000075.1:0-50973 GCA_045544575.1 Clostridia bacterium | reverse complement strand
TTGACGGGCATACGCCTGTCGTGCAGGAACAACGTAATTCGTGTATTTCTCCGTAACGTCGCCCTGTGAATCTCTCATATCAATTGATACAAACTCCTCTTTTGTAAACTCATCGCAAATTTTAATATTTTTTCCGTCGGGGTTCTTTATTTCAAGCTCTGCATCATACAAAACAGCCTGCGCCTGAGGAGAATTCGGTGCCACCGATTCTATTTTTTTAAGCTGTGCATTATCTGCAAAGCTCATGCTCAAAAAGGCAGCGCAAGCTATAACCGTACCGACAAGAATAAACGGTGTTCTCTTTCCCATCTTGCTCTTACACTTGTCGGAAAGAGCTCCGAACAGCGGAAGCATAAACAGCGCCAAAACATTGTCGATGGCCATAATCGCACCCGAAGCAGTCTGTCCCAAGCCGAATTTATCGGTGAGAATTTTAGGCACAATGGTGTCGTATGCTTGCCAAAAAGTACATATTAAAAAGAATGCAAAGCCTACAAAAAAAGTACGTTTGTAATTGAGCTTCATATAATCCCCCTACGTATTATAACAATATGTTTACTATAATAATTATAAATGATTTTTTATCGATATCAAGTCTCAGGCGTCAAATTTATATGTACAAAAAAGTCCGGACGGTTTGACACAGTCCGGACAAAAACAATGTTTCAACAAATCATGCTTCAACAGCATTTAAAATATATCTTACGATGTTTGCTCTTTCCTCATCGGGAAGCTCGCCGTGTTTGCAGCCTTCCAATCTGGTGTATTCTACGTTATGCCCTTTTGTTCTCATGCTCTCAACGTATCCATCCATAATCTCAACAGGAAACAATTCGTCAGCGCAGTCGTTTATGATATAATACGGAACGTACGGCATCTCATCAATTTTAGTAATAGGCGAAATCTCATCTATCGCAGCATCAAACGAAATATCATAAGATCCGATACCCACAAGAATTGAGCGAGGCACGTCAGGCGCACAATAGAAGCTTCTTCTTACGTCAAGGCACGGACAAGCCGCAACACAGGCTTTTACGGAATTTTTTGATTTCAACGTGTACATCAATGCACCTGCTCCGCCCATACTGCCTCCTATCGCAATAATCGGGCAATCCTTGGGCAACTCATATTTTTCCTTCAGGGCATCAACCACTAAGTCAGTAATTCTTACAGCACCTCTGTTCATCCAAGACCAGGGTCCCGTAAAAACGTATGCAAGTAAAACACCCTCTTTTCCAAGCGCCTCTCCCGGACCGTAGTCATATGCTCGAATATCAAGGCAGCCGCCTATACAAGAACCTCCTCCAAGTCCCGGAAACTCCAAACAAATCGCCTTAATAGGCTTTTTCAATACCGATTCATTTGTATTGACATAGTAAACAACATTTTCTTTGTTTATGAAAAAAGAATCATCCATCATAATCACTCCTCACGGCATATTTTACACTACATTTTCTCTCAGTGCAAGCCGAAACTCTTAACCTGCTTCACATTCAGAAGAATCACTGCCCACGTATATAGTGTATTTCTCGCCTTTTTCAATTTCAGGACTGCTTAGTATTACCACGGCAAATGATAATTCAGGTTGGTGCGAAATAATTATATTTCCGTCCGAATCCTTCAGCAGCACTTCCGTACCTGCAGACCGATTTCCAACCCTTACAGCTATTACTCCTTGATTTTCAGAGCCACTGAAGCTCTGTGCCATTCCCGATGCACCGGTTCCGATAAACGTTCCGCCTTTTATGACAGCTGACTTATCGTAATCGAGCGTAGCCGTATCTCCTTGTGTAGGACCGACAACAACCGTATATCCACCCGATATTTCCAGGCTTCCGTTGGCATCGATTCCGTCGCCCGAGGAATTAATATATATGTTTCCTCCTGAAATTACGATACTTCCGTTGGAGCTTCCGCCCATGCCACCGGGCATACCGCCGCCCATTCCGCCCGGACGCCCGCCGCCAAACATTCCGTTATCCCGTCCGCCCATACCGGAGGAATCGTTTCCGCCTGCAGCATTTATGCCGTCATCACTTGCTTTCAGCTTGATAGTTCCGCCGGAAACTGCAACGTTAAGAGCCTCCAGGCCTTCATAACATTCGGAAATATTAATTTCTCCCGCAGTAACATTAAGTGTCTCATCCGCATGAACACCGTCGTCTCCTGATGCAAGATTAAATAGACCTCCGTTAATAATCACCGAAGCATTGGCATGGATGCTGTCGTCTGCAGAATCAATTGTAATATTCCCATCCGAAATCAGCATACTGCCGACGGTCTTTATACCTTTCATGCTTGTACCGTCATCCGCCTCTGTTTCTTCGGAAAAAGAGTCCTTACCGGGACGACCGCCGCCCATAAAACCGCCGTATCCTCCGGAACTGTGAGCCGTACCGTTTTCACTGCCGCCGCCCGCAAGGATATCAATCGTACCGTTTTGTATTTGTGCATATACCGCCGCACTGATACCGTCACCCTCAGCCTCAATCTTTACGTTTCCGCCCGAAATATAGACGAACCCCGACTCAGCGTCATCTAAATTTTCGGAATGAATACCGTCTTTCCCTGCATCTATCGTTATGTTTGCCTTTGCAATTCTTACACTGTCGTTCACGTCGAAACCATGGGAAGCACAATTTACCGTGTAAGAACCTCCCGTTATTACCAAATCGTCCTTACAGACAATGCCGTGTCCCGCAGGAGATACAACTTTAAGCGTACCCGTTCCGTTAAAGGTAATATCTTGTTTTGAAAAAACTGCCGCATCAATATTATTTTCATCTATGGCAGTAAAGCTGCCTCCGTTTGCAAGCGTATTTTCCGTTCCCTCTGCCAGAGTTACGAAAACCTTATCCGCCGTGCGTACGTAAAACGGCGCAGACGTTGCTGAAGTAACGGATGCACCTTTAAAAACAAACTGAAGCTTGTCATTTTCACCCGCATCCACAATTATCATGCCGTTATTAAGAATTCCCGAAACAATATACGTGCCCTCTCCCGAGACCGTTATCACGGACCCTGAAATTAAAACGGAAGCAGAATCGCACGTTGCGGAATCACCGTTTAGCTCAATCACCCGGCAGGCCTCTTCATCGTATTCTATTTCGGTATCACGCTCAGAAAACATCTCCTCGTCCGTTGCAGAAAAATCAACGTCTACCGCAGTTGCGGAATCGGAGTTATCAGAGCCTCCGTTACCTGAATTTTCAAGAGCAGGGTTCTTGGTACAGCCGGAAAAAAGCATTACCGCTGATAAAAATAATAAAAGAAGCCTATATTTTTTCACAAAATATCCTCCCTAAGAATTAAAACGTTAAAGTTCAAAAGAAGTAGTCACTTGCTTGGAAACATTGATTTCAAGATTTCCGTTTCTGCAGCGCAGCTTATCAATGAGCTCCTTCTCCTTTGAGGCATCCTTCAAAACCACGTCGTACGTAAGCCTGAACATACTTCCCATATTCGTGGTTTTTACGTTTACAAGCTCACATGAATGAGTATACTCAGAAAAAACCTCTTCAAACACATTGGTATAATCCAAATCCTCGGGAATTACTATTTTAAACGTTTTATACAGAGACGAATTCTTTTTTGTACCAAAGCCGAGACTGTTGTACAGTACAAAAACGGCACAAAGGATCACTGTAAAAAGCACGGCAAAGGCTAAATACCCCATACCTGCAATCAGTCCTGCTCCCATTGCAAGAAACAGCGTACCGATTTCCTTGGCAGTTCCGGGCACTGAACGAAATCTTACAAGACTAAACGCACCTGCCACCGCAACACCTGCTCCGACGTTGCCGTTTACCATCATGATAACAACGCAAACAACCGCAGGCAACAACGCAAGAGTTACGACAAAGCTCTTTGTATAACGGGTTTTATACATATACCCCAAAGCCAAAATAATACCTATAAGCAACGAAACACCTATGCACAGTAAAAAATCGGTAATACTGATTACGCTTATGTACTCCGAATCAAAAAGACCTTTAAATAATGAATCAAGCATGAATTGCAACCCCCTGTTGTAGTTTAGGATAAATTATATTTGTGTACGCAGTCCCGTATTTTGAAAAAGACGTCTTATACAGATGCTCTTGTGAAAGAATCTTTACCATCCAAAGAGGGACACCCCCTGAACACTTTATTTCCATTAAGACCTTATCCTCCGGCAAAATCGGAGTTCCGTATACATCCGACTCCAAAGACAAATCACACTCTCTGCATAGAATCGTGTCGTCAAAAGTAACTCTGAAGTCACTTTTCTCTATCGTGTAATAGGCCTCTCGCTCGTATGACAAAAACACGGAAGGTCTCAGCCCCTGATAATATCCGATAAAGTAATCAATTTCCTTGGATATCTGCGAAGATGCATCACAATGCCTTATTCCGCAAACCCAATCCATGGCTTCTTTTTCGGTCATAGGAAGCCGCCTCTTGTAAACCACATGCTTGTATTTCTTTTTCAGTTCCACAAACACGTCACTGTCGGGAGTAGCTTTGTCATAGCTTCTTATTCGCAATTTTTCCTTATATTCGGGCTTTTCTATCGAACGACGAATAAGTCGGTAGTTCTCAGTGTCAAAATATATATTGCGGATTGTAGTACGCCCGTACTTATCAAGCAACATGTAAGGCGCAATAGCTTCAAGAACACGTTTCTTTTGTTCTTTAGTAAGCATGTATTTCATTTCATAGCGTCTAAAAACAGTTTGATATGCCATAACTCCACCTCCCTACAAACATATATTAAACCACAAACCTTAAAGAAAGTAAAAATTTTTTTAAAAATTTCTGTATGTTGAAAAAAGGTAAATATTGTAGTATAATGATATCCGACAAGAATTACTTGTTAGTACTGAAAAAAAGGAAAGACAATGAGACAACGTGAAAGGTACAAAAGATTGCTCATATTCGCAGCATCTGCCATCATCATGCTTCTTCAAACAGGCATATTTATATATACCTGGTTTTCCTCGTACTCCGAAATCGGAGCGAACTATTTCGTCCGCGGTAACTATATCATCATTGCACAATATGCTCTCATGATGTTTTTTGCATATAAAATCTACGGTGGCTTCAAAATCGGACAGCTCCGTATTTTTGAAATGCTGTATTCGCAGATTCTTTCAGTCCTTACGGTTAATATTATAACGTATCTGCAGTTGAGTTTGATAGGCCGTTGGCAATTTATGTCAAACATTGCCCCTATTGCGCTAATGACGTTGGTAGATATCGTGGTTGTAACAGGCTATGTTCTTCTTACCCGTTGGATTTACGTAAAGCTCTATCCTCCGAGAAAGCTTCTGGTGATATACGGAAAGTACAGTCCCGACGGTCTTATAAAAAAGCTTGACGGCAGAGCCGACAAATACAATGTCGAAGAAACAGTATCAATAGACAATGATATCGAATATATTAAGAAAAAAATATCAGAGCATCAGAATATTATGCTTGCAGATATCCCCGCAGACCTCAGAAATGAATTGCTTAAATTCTGCTTTGCAAATGATATCCGTTGCTATTCCGTACCTAAAATTTCGGATATTATGATAAAAAGCTCACAGGAAATAAATCTTTTTGACACCGCATTACTCCTTTTCAGACCTGCGGAATTAAGACCGGAGCAACAGTTTTTCAAAAGAGCGTTTGATATCATTTTTTCATTGCTGTTCATCGTGCTTTTTTCACCCTTAATGCTTGTTATAGCTTGCATTATTAAGCTATATGACAAAGGGCCCGTACTTTTTACGCAGGATCGCCTTACCAAAGGCGGCAAGGTCTTTAAGCTTTACAAATTCAGAAGCATGAGTGTTCAGAAAGACAACGAAGAAACTGAATATTGCATGACGAGAAAATGCGACAGCAGAGTTACTCCCGTGGGAAAAATATTACGTAAATTACACCTTGACGAGCTTCCCCAGCTTTTGAACGTATTAAAGGGCGAGATGTCACTTGTAGGACCTCGACCGGAATGTCCGAAAATTGCAAAGCAATACACCAAAATAGTTCCCGAATTTGAATTTCGACTTAAAGTAAAAGCCGGACTTACCGGTTTTGCTCAGGTGTTCGGAAAATACAACACAACGCCCTGCGATAAGCTGAAGCTCGACCTTGAGTATATTAAAAACTACTCTTTTCTTTTGGATTTAAAGCTTATAATACTTACATTGAAGGTTCTTCTATCCAAGGAAAACACGGAGGGTGTTGAGGATTGGCAGCTTACTGCTGCAACAAAAGAAAATTTGCAGGACTTGGAAAACTTAAGCGATTCAGAGCGCGATTCCGTTGATGCAATAACTGGTGACAGCCATGAGTAAGCCCCTTATTTCCGTAGTAATTCCTGCATATAATTGCGCCGAATATATATCCCGGTCTATTGAGTCCGCCCTGTCACAGGACGTGGAAAAGGAAATAATAGTAATTGATGACTGCTCCTCGGATTCCACGCCCGAAATCATACAGCAGTATTGCGGAATAGACGGCTTTATTTTTTATAAAAACGAGACAAATCTCGGCGCTGCCGAAACACGCAACAAAGCCGTAAAGCTTGCAAGCGGCCAATACATTGCCTTTTTAGACGGTGACGATTTCTGGTCAGAAGATAAGCTTAAACTTCAGCTTGAAGCAATAACAAAAAGCGGCTGTGTGCTTTGCTGTACGGCAAGAGAGCTTGTTTCACCAAAGGGCGAAAGCTTAAAGCATTTTATTCCGGTGAAGGAATGTATAACCTACAAAGAACTTTTAAAGCACAATCAGATCAGCTGCTCTTCCGTGCTTATCAAGAGAGAGGTTGCTTTGGAATTTCCCATGCATCATGAAGACAGCCATGAGGACTATATAATGTGGCTTGAGGTCTTGCAAAAATATAAAAGTGCTTGCGGTATAAACCTTCCTCTGCTAAAATACAGATTGAGCAATACAGGAAAGTCCGGCGGAAAGCTTAAATCCGCTGCAATGACCTTTAAGGCATATCGTTACATGGGCTTCGGCATGATAAAGTCCTTGCTGTGCTTTGCAAGCTACGCCCTTAACGGCGTAAAAAAATACTTGTTTAAAGGCAGGCAAAAATGAAACTTGAAATTCTCATGTCCTGTATGTTCCAAGAGGATGCCTCAATTGCGGAGCGTTCCGGACTTACAGGCGATGTTCTGATAATTAACCAATGCGACGTTGACAGCTACTGCGAATACCCTTCACAAAACGGAACGTTCAGGCTTCTCAGTACTCGTGACAGAGGACTATCAAAAAGCCGCAATAAAGCAATATCTACTTCACGCGCCGATATATGTATGCTGTGCGATGATGACGAGGTTTTCGTTCCTGACTATGAAGAAAAAATACTTAAGGCATATAAAAGCTTACCCGATGCGGACGTAATAATATTTAAGATGGTAAACCGCCCCGCTACACTCGGAAATGAGGTAACCCCTATTAAGTTTCCGAAAACGATGAAAGTCAGCTCATGGCAGATATCATTTCGCAGAGACAGTATTACAGATTCATTAACTCGCTTTGATATACACTTAGGCGCGGGAAGCGGCAACGGTGCAGAAGAAGAATTGAAATTTCTTCTTGACTGCGAGCGGAACGGACTTAAAATTTATTACTGTCCCGAAGAAATTGCTTCGGTAGGTCAGCAAAGCTCAACGTGGTTTAAAGGCTTTAACGAAGAATTTTTTATAAACAGAGGGGCAACGACCCGATACATTTTAGGGTTACCGTTAGCAGTAATATATGCCTTTTATTACGTAATAAGAAAACACAGCCTTTACAAAAACGATATTTCTATGTTAAAGGCATTTTGTGCCACGCTTAAAGGTATAAAAGAAAACAAAATTTCAAAACAGGTAAAAGCCGAAAGGAAATAATAATGAAGGTACTGTCCTTTATAATACCCGCTTACAACAGTGAGCAGTATTTAAAAAATTGCATATCATCATTGCTGAATGAAAAAACACTCCTTTCGGTGGAAATAATTATCGTAAACGATGGTTCAACCGATAAAACAGAGGATATAGCACTTGATTTTGCGAAAAGATATCCACAAACTGTGAAAGTAATTTCGCAGGAAAACAGAGGTCACGGTGGATCTCTTAATACAGGTTGTCTTGAAGCAAGCGGAAAGTATTTTAAAGTAATCGATGCAGACGATACGATTGTTACGGAAAATTTGCCGCTTTTTATTGAGACTCTGGAAAAAATTGATGCTGACGTTGTTCTCACACACCACTATACGAAAAACATTGCCACAGGCGAAATAAAGAAATGGATGACCTACCCGCAAAGATTCGGAGCCAAGTACTCTATTGAACAAATAAACGAAAGTTTCGGAGATTTTGACAGAGGACTGACGCTTCACGGAATCACTTACAAAACCGAATTCTATAAAATGCATAATTACAGGCTCACAGAGAGGGTGTTTTACGAGGACCACGAGTATTCTACGTTCCCTTGTTGCTTTGCAAAATCTGTTTTGCCGTTGAATATTTTTATTTACGTATACAGAATCGGCGACCTTAGTCAAAGTGTTTCGGAACAAAGCAAACTGAAAAGGAAAGAACATACAGAAGCAGTTTTGGAACGTTTTATTGCGGAATACAAAACCGTAACGGACAAAGAAGCTCAAAAGCACGTATGCCTGAAAACAAAGATTTTATTGATAAGTTACCTTACCACGCTTCTTCTCGCAGAAAAAGACAGAAATGCGGGCAGACTGCAGGCAGAAATGATAATGACGCAAGTATCAGGCGGAATACCGATGGTTGCAGAGCTCGTAAAGAAACAATACGGTATGCTGAGGCTGATGAATCGCTTAGGCATAAAAAAAGCTGTGTTGGATAAAATCATTTCTACCAAGCTCTATCGAAAAATAAAAGGAAATCACGAATTTAATTAGGAGATATTATGGAATATTCTGAAAAAAAGCAAGATAAGCTCATAAATACAAAGAAAAAAAAGCTTATGATTACTGAGCTTTGGGAATATAGAGATTTACTAAAACTACTTGTTTCAAAAACCATAAAATTAAAATACCGCCGCAGCTTTCTGGGCTACGTGTGGAGCGTTTTAAATCCGTTGCTGATAATGATAGTTATGTCAATCGTCTTTTCTAAAATGTTCAGCCGTAACATAACGAACTATCCGCTCTACCTCTTTTGCGGACAATTGCTCTTTAATTTCATGAACCACTCTACACATCAAGCTATATCTTCTGTTTCGGCAAGCGGTTCTCTTTTAAAGAAGACACACGTGCCAAAGCACATATTCACTATATCAAAGATTACAGGAGGACTGGTTGACCTCGCCTTCTCATTGGGAGCTCTCATAATAGTAATCATTGCAACGCAAGCCCAAATTACGTGGTATGCGCTCCTGTTTCCGTTTGTATTGATACCGCTCTATCTGTTCTGTGTAGGACTCGGACTGTTCCTCGCACAAGCAAACGTTTTCTTCAGAGATATACAATACATCTATAATGCAATTACAACAGCGTGGCTCTATATGACACCTCTTTTCTATACGATAGAGATACTTCCCAAGAAGGTTGCATGGTTTATAACACACTTTAACCCCATGTATTTCTATATTTCGCAGTTCAGAGATATTATATATATCGGACAAGCACCCGAGGCAAAGTACGTAATCGCAGGCTGGGTCGTTGCACTGCTTTCTTTGTTGATAGGCTCTTTGCTTTTCAGAAAGAATGAAGATAAGTTCATACTGTACGTTTAATTTGTAATAAGCCTGCATAGGAGGAATAATATGGACGTGAAAAAATTGGTAATAGACGTGCGCGACGTTACCATCCGATTTAATCTTGCCAATCAAAAGGTTGACAATCTAAAAGAATACGTAATAAAGCTCCTAAAAAGAGAGCTGATGTTTCAGGAGTTTTTAGCAATAAAAAACGTGTCCTTTCAAGTACACCAAGGCGAGGCCTGGGGGCTTATCGGCGTTAACGGTTCCGGAAAATCCACAATGCTGAAAGCTATAAGCGGCATCCTTAAGCCATATAAGGGTTCAATTCTCGTGAGAGGAAATATCGCACCATTGATAGAACTCGGTGCCGGTTTTGATCAGGAAATGACAGCACGTGAAAATATTTTCTTAAACGGCTGCGTCCTCGGACACAGCGAAAGCTTTATGAAGGAGCATTTTGATGAAATTGTAGACTTTGCGGAAATTCGTGATTTTCTCGATTCTCCGCTCAAAAACTTTTCTTCCGGTATGCGAGCTCGACTGGGATTTTCAATTGCAACTATGGTAAAGCCCGATATCCTCATCGTAGATGAAATTCTCTCCGTAGGTGATATGAACTTCCGAAAAAAATGCGAAAAGCGCTTGAAGGAGCTTCTTGCAAACGGAACGACTCTTTTCTTTGTGTCACACTCAATGGAACAGGTAAAAAGACTTTGCACTCATGCAATTTGGATTGACAAGGGTGAAGCAAGAATGCAAGGCGATGCAACAACCGTATGCAATGCATACGTAGCTGAAATGAAACGAATTGAAGCCGAGAAGGAGCAAAAAAAATAAGTTCGCGTTAAGCTTAATTCTTATATAAAATGTATTCAGCTTTATATTCATTAGTTACTGAAAACTTTATTGATGGATTTTAAAAAAAGCGTAAGGCACATCTTAATATGCCTTACGCTTTTAAGTTATCCGGTTATTTTTACTTGTCTACTTCATTTTCTTTTTGACTTTGTCCCAAAGCGAAGTTTTCTCAATCGGCTCCGGTTCAACAGGCTTATGCTCTGTTTCAGAAGATTGTTTTTGAAGTGCTATCAATTGTTCAATATCCGCTGAAAGCTTTTTTACACAGCTGCAAAGCTCAGCCAACTCTTTCGCATTTGCGGTCTCACTTTCAGAAACTCTTTTCTCAAGTGCAGCTATTTGACCCTCAACTCCCATAATTTTACGCGAACCATCTACAGAAATAGTACGAAGTGTATCACGAGCCGCCTTAACAGGACAGTTGAGAGCATTTTCCAACCACTTAAATGCCCTTTCTTTTTCTCTTGCAATGCACTCTCCGACACGTCCATAATCAATGGGAGCATATGGTCTGTCAGACGTACAAATCTCCATGGGGTCAGTGTAAAGACGATCATGAAGACCAAAGGCATCTGCCACAGTTTCAAAGCGTGTTATTCCACGATTGGCATTAACCATTGCAGCATACGGTCTCTCGTAAATAATACCGAAGCAAGCACCATGGTGTGAATCTGTAAGCAAATACGAACAATTCTTTATATAATGGAGAAACTTATCAGCACTAATCTGAGGCAATACCGTGCCCGTGTGCCAGTCGTTTTTTGCAGTGTCATGTGTCTTTAAATCAAGAACCGTCAAAATCTCCAAGCCTTCATGCTCCGCAATAGCTTTTGCCGCAGCCTCTTTTTCCGGTGTCGGATCAAGAATATAGCAAAGCAAATACTTTCTTTCCTTTGCCTCATCAGTGGAATCAGCAAGATGATCATACTCCTCTGTTTCGCAAAGGAATACAGGATCTATAATTTGCTCAGCCTCAAGACCAAAACGATTTCTGCATACGTCAACGCCGCTTTTCTCACGAACACTTATAGCATCAAACCTGCTTAAGTAGTCTCCTGCAGTGGCACAAACATCCTCAGGTGCATAGAAATCACTGTGACCGAAAGACGTGGAAAAAGCAATTTTTTTCTTATCTTTGTCAACAAAATCAAGAAAGAAAGTATAACCCACCAAATTGGTATTGTCACCCGTCCACATTTGGTCAGATCCAAGCATAAATGAATCACAGAAGCGGTTAAACTCGCTCATTTTGTCAAAAGAACGATCTTTCCCCACATGAAAATATTTAGAAAGAAAATCTATAGTAATTTGTGTTTCAGGCTCCCAAGGCGTATTATCGACCTTTGCAATAGGCACAAGCAAAATCTGCTTTCCCATGTTTTCAAGTATCTTGCCCAGTGCGTAGTAGGTAAGAGAACTGCCGTAATTAGATGCAAACCACCATCCCACAATACCTATATCAAAACGCATACCTCGTCCGTACCATAAAGCCTTGTGGTAACCGAGCTTATCCAGATGTGAAAAGAAAAATTTTCTCGAAGGATGCATCTTGGCCGGACCTCGCAGCTGACCGTTATACTTTTTCATTTCTTCAAGCGGAACAGGCTCACAAAGCTTCATTGCAGGTTTAAGTTCTTTAAACAAAGCCCTTCCCTTAGCAGAATTTACTAAAACAAGGGACGTTCCTTTTCTATCATCAAATTTCGGATTTATGCGGTGAACCTGCCAGCAGTCAGCCAACGTTATATCAGCGATACGTTCTTCTCTTGCATACGGACAATCGTGGCAGTTTTTCCTGTTGATGACACCTTCCAAAAATCCGGTATTCCAAGTGCTTTCGTTCCAACCGGCTTTTTTAACAGTTCCGTTCTTGAGATAAACTACTGTGGGCGTTGACCAAGGGTAATACTTTTTATCACGAAAATCAACCTTCTCAATTTCCTGATCTTCAGAAAATTCTTTAATGAAAGATTGATAAGCCGTAACCGAATTTGCACCATGACAAACCAAGTCAGCTGTAATCAGATTTTCATGGTCATTTCCCAAGAATTTATAAAGGCCTGCTATCTGGCAAGGACAACCGGTGTACAGCACCATACGCCCATCCTTAAGAAGCTCCTTAGCCTTCTTATAAGTCTGCTCTGTGTCACTTTGTACGTATTTAGAGCCGCGAAGCAGAGCAAGTTCCTCTAAGTTTTCTGCCCAAATATGGTGAACGGTTTGGAAATCCTCTGCATAGGCAGCACCGCACACTGCACCTCCGTTTTTTATAACGTATTCGGCAAGAATCGTGAACATTCCTCCGGAAGAACTTTTAAGACGCGTTTCATCCGAAGCCCAGACGGCATATGACATAGGCTTTTCATAAAAATACGGAGGATTAAGGGCCGGGCAAGCAGTCGTGCAAAGTCCGCAATTAATACAAGCGTCCGTTACTTCAGGATAAAGAAAGCCCTCATTATCATAATTCATACGAATCGCATCTGCAGGGCATTTGTTGTAACACGCTCCGCAACCGGTACACCGGTCATGCGGTACTTTTTTTATAGTATTTTCCATAAAATCATCCTTTAATTAATTTAATCAATTATAAAAGCTATTAGGAAGCATCAGCACGTAGTTTTGGAAATACGGAGAAACGTGCTTAATATACTGTCTGAGATTATAGGTATCAAGCATATTTCCATACGCCTTGAAATGCTCGTTAGCTTTCTTTACACCCTTTGACTTAATATCCGGAACAATAAATTCAAGAGTCCACTCCGTAAACTCTCTGCCGTATTCTTTAAGCCAACCCTGTTTCTTCCAGTATTCCGTAATATTGGTACACATTCTGATGTGCTCACTGACTCTCTTGTCGATATCATCACGAAGAGTAGACATTAGCGAGCCTTGCCTGTACCAACGGTAGTTATACAATCGGTCCTCAATAAACGCAAAATTCTCGGCATGGGGGAACATTTCAAGCTGAAATACAGTATCCTCGCCGTACTTTACGCTCTCGTCAAACTCAAGTTTGGACTTGTCAAGGAGCTTCTTTGAAAAAGCTTGTCTCCAAACGAAAGGTTTTGCGCTGGGCTCGCCGAAAAGAACGTGAGGAGTAAAACTGTAGTATCTATGAGTCCAAACCTCTAAAACTCTGCGGTGCCAATCACTTGCATAAGGCTTTGTAGGGAAAATATTGGTTCCGAAAATCACAATATCGGTATCGCCTTCAAGGCTTTCACACCAAACTCGCTCACAGGCATTCGGGGAAAGATAGTCGTCAGAATCAAGAAACATAACAAACTTTCCGTTTGCGACTCTCATACCTGCGTTTCTGGCAGAAGAAAGACCACCGTTTTTCTTGTGGATAACGGTAATTCTGTTATCCACCTGAGCAAATCGCTCCAAGATAGCGGCAGATCCATCTGTACTACCGTCATTTACGCAAATTATTTCAATATCGTAAAGAGTTTGATTTATACAGCTGTTAAGGCAAGTGCTTAAATACTCTTCGACATTATAAACAGGAACTATTACTGAAACCTTTACCGGACATCCGTTCATTACTTACCCCTCCTAAATATCTTTGCAAATCCGAGTCTCACGGTATAGAAAAAACCATGGTCACGGATGCAATTGATACCGCCGTCAATTCTGTTTCCGAGAGAACGTTTCTCGTCAGGCTTGCCGTCATTTCCTTGGGCCTCACTCTTTTTAGAAGAAGATGTAAGCTCACCCTTTTTTGCAAGCACACGCGCCTTGTGATATTCTTCGGGATCGTCTATTACCTGATGAACGCTTGTCCACTTATACCACTCAAAATATTCTTTTTGAAGTGAGCCGTCGGTAAGGTGCTTTTCAAAATCCTTGCTGAAACGCAATATGAATTCAGCCTGAAGAGGTTCGGAAAGTCTTTCGTAGTTCCAGTTATAGCTGTCGTATTTAATACGTACCATAACAGGCTCCAATATTCCCTTCTCTAAGGGACGTGTATTGAGGAAACGCTCCATCTCGTCGTATTCATCACAGATGCAGTAAACCTTTCCGGGGGAATTTATGGAAGATGATTCGTTATCCTGTCTGTAATGGAGGAAGCACTCCTTTAAAAGACGTACTCTCTTTGCACAGGTCCACACCTTAAAGTTAAAGCTGGCATCCTGATATGATGCACCGGGGGTTTCGTTAAATCTGATATTGTTCTGTCTTATAAAATCCTTACGGTAAATAGCTGACCATATGGTAGGCTTTATATTGAAAAAGTCCACCATTTCCATCTTGGACTTAAATGCATTTACGGGGCAGAAGGTACGGCTGCTGGTAGTCTTTGATGCAATCGGGTTTGGAATGTTTTTTTCACCCTTCTTCGACCAATAGAAGAAGAAACCGCTCTTAACAACATCGAGCTCATGCTTTTTCGCAGTATTGTAGAGCTTTTCAAACATATCAAGCTCTGCATAGTCGTCAGACTCAATAATTCCGATATACTCACCGGTAGCCATGTCAAAGCCGCGGTTCATACTGTCACCGTAACCGGCGTTGGGCTTGTCTATTATTTTAAAGCGCGAATCCTTTGCTGCATATTCTTCAATTATTGATAAAGTGGAGTCCTTCGAGCCATCGTTTACGCAAATAATTTCCAACTCCTTAAGAGTTTGATTTACAATGCTGTCCAGACACTGTCTCAAATACTTTTCCACGTTGTAGCAAGGAACTACAACTGAAACCTTCGGTGAATTCATCACTGTTCCCCTCTCTGAATATAGTTATTAAATAGTCTTAAGATCATCTAATGCTGCACGTATTACCTTGTCCATATCGTAATAGCGGTATTGACCGAGGCGTCCGCCGAAAATAACGTTTCCTTTTTCTTCGGCAAGTTTTTTATACTTTTCGTAAAGAGCACCGTTTTCTGCATCGTTTACAGGGTAATACGGCTCCATTCCGGGCTTCCATTCCGCGGAATATTCACGGCTGATAACCGTAGTGGGCTGCTTACCGAATTCAAAATGCTTATGCTCAATAATTCTGGTATACGGAACCTCGCGCTCTGTATAGTTTACCACGGCATTGCCCTGATAATCATCCATATCAAGTTCTTCTGTTTCAAAGTGAACACTGCGATACTGAAGTGCGCCCAATTGATAACCGAAAAACTCATCTATACAGCCTGTGTAAACCGTAGTTTTCGCAATATCGGGCTGTTCCTTTATAAGTTCAAAATAATCCGTATTAAGTCTAACTTCAATGCCTTCCAGCATTTTTTCTACCATGGCAGTGTATCCGCCGATAGGAATACCTTGGTAGCGGTCGTTGAAGTAGTTATTATCATATATAAAACGGCAAGGAAGGCGCTTTATGATAAAAGCGGGAAGCTCCTTACAGTCACGGCCCCACTGTTTTTCAGTATAGCCCTTAACAAGCTTCGTATATACATCCGTACCCACAAGACTCAGTGCCTGTTCTTCAAGATTTTGAGGTTCCTTTATATCAAGCTCCGCAACCTGCTGCGCAATTTTCTCCTTAGCCTCAGCAGGAGTCCTCACGCCCCACATTTTAGAAAATGTGTTCATGTTAAAAGGTAAATTATAAAGCTCGTCCTTATATACAGCAATCGGACTGTTAATATAGTTGTTAAATTCCGCAAACTGATTAACATAATCCCAAACTTCTTTATCCGAGGTGTGGAATATGTGAGCACCGTACTTGTGTACATTTATTCCCGAGACATTTTCGGTATAAATATTACCCGCAATATGATCTCTTTTATCAATAACCAGACAACTTTTTCCACGTTTTGTAAGTTCGTGTGCAAAAACCGCTCCGTAGAGACCTGCGCCGACAATCAAATAATCGTACATAGCACTTATCCTTTCTGTCATACCTTGATATAATAAGACATTTTCATTATACTACACAATACGCAAAAAGTCCATAGCTCAGCAAATAATGTTTTTATCAATCTCTATATTGCACACCCCTGCAACTTATGAAACGACAAAATAATTACTCAACATTTCTATTCAATTTTCTCAAGAAAAAGCTTACCTCTTTCGTTCACAGAGACACCGGCTCTTACTACAAGTCTAACTAACCTATAATCATATAAGTTATGAATTCTAAATTTGACAGATTTAAAATCCCCAGTTATCCATCTTTTATCCGCGTTTATACTATCCGTTAATAATAATTGTATAAAAAATTTATCTTCTATTTTTCTTGTCCCCGTCACGAACTTATAAACACCGGGCTCAGTATCCTCTTTTCTTGATGCCCAGCCCCCAAGTGGATTTTTATGTGAGGAAATTAGATAAAAAACGACATCATTAGTAGCTTCACCTGACACCGTATAAGAAAAATCATCTGATATCGTAAGCGTTATTCCATTTTTCACGTATACACCGGGAGAAACACCATGTTTTAAAGATAACTTATTTCTCTCTTCCTCCAAATTTTTGTTAGCAATAACAGAATACTTTAAAAACATTTTCTTCGAAAAATCAATTTGCAGTTGCATAATATGCTCTTTTTCAAAAGACCTATCATCATTAGAATGCGTAATATAATCAATACAACGAAAAAAGTACAAATAAGTATCCGGCATATAATGGAGCCCCATCATCCCCCATTTATGTCTCCTATCGCATATACTTACAGGCAAAGGGTCAATAAAATGCGCCCTTGGCATATATTCTTTCGCATACGAGTAAGCAAAATTTATTATATTATTCTCGATCTGTTGTTGATATTTAATGGAATAGCTCAGCAATTCAACTTTCGACAGAACCTCATCAACAAAAGAAAAATTATGTTCTATGCCTAAAACAATTATTTTTTCCTGTGGATAAATTGCAAGAAGCTCATCAAAATATCTAGAATAAGCGTTTATCAAATATTCTTGATCACACTCTGCTACGTCTATTGTATTAAACAACTTCAGCTTAGATAAAAGTGAATCCTCTGAAAGTGCCTTATGCTTATCTAGTATTCTTACCAACGACCCTTCTGTTATAATACTATTTTCAAATTCAAACAACCGAAGTCGTGCTGTTGAAAGATCAATAATTAACCAATCCGACTTAACTTCAGATAGATAATTACGCCATGTTTTGGTCACATCAAGCATAAAATTTCTTTTATCAAAATTAGCAGCACCTGATGCTTCAGCTTCACATATCAGCTGCTTTGATGTAGTCTCATCTATAGGATCAAAAATCGCTGAAACAGGACTTATACTTTGTATAAATCGATCTACAGTATACGAATTTTCCAACCCAGCAAAATACCCGTCGGCATTTTTACAAATTTCAAAGGTATCTCTTGGAACACAGGAACCCATGATTGAAATATGTGTCGTTTCTTTTTTCTGCAACCCCATCTCGGCTTCCAATTCAAAACCCCTTCCATTACTGCACTAATATACCAACAGAAACCATTACTACGCTACAATAAACTACCACATTTGTCAACAAATGCTCATTGACTCTTTTTCTCTTTTGCAAATCAAACTGTACCAATAATCGCATTGTCGATATGACCAAAGACTTCGCCCACCCCTGCGCTCTCAGCGGAAAAGTAATACCGCAAGCAGCTACTTCCAAAGAGTTGAAAGCATTCAAATCTTGTTAGACAATCCCCTACAGGGAATGCTTGAAAGTGAACTGGCTGAGCAGCAGCAACTGTCACTCAGCCATAGATAACAAGCAAATTTTTTATAAATCCGAGAAGTTTACCACACAATTATTTGCACTGCAACATATTCAGATTGACTTCCAGGATTCTCTATTTGTCTATCTTATAATTCTTCAACAAATATTCATACGTAGTAATTGGAACAATTCTTTTTATTTCGGCAAAATTTTGTTCATTGAGAAGCTTTCTGACTCTACTTGCACTGATAACAGCCCCCGATTCCACTTTTCTTTGTACCACTACGAATTCAATGCCATACTGTGGCAGAATTTTTTCCATAGTGCGATTATATTGCAATGTAACCTTATCAAGGGGTTCCTCACCTGCAAATCTAACATTAATACCAAGAGCAGGAGCAATATGTTTTCCAAACAATGAAACATCCAAACTGGGATCAATAGTTTTGTCCTGAAGCTCTTGCTTACCAAAATAGTCTGTAAAAGTAATTGAAGAAATAATAAATTTTCCACTCGGCAATACAGTAACATTTTCAAGATCTGCTGTGCCTTTTCGTATAAGCTCAATTCTATCTTTAAACGGAAAGAACGACTTATCTTCTTCAACCGCAAAAACATAAAGATGCTCTACTTGTTTTGATGCATATTCAATGAGATATCTATGACCTAACGTAAATGGATTACAATTCATAACGATAGATCCGATACGAGGTCTTAGTTTTTTTATGTCCTGCAAATATTCATCAAGTGCTTTCATGTGTTCGTTTGAAAGCATAGACGAAGAGATTTTTGAAAAAGCAGGAACACCATATTCTTTTATTTGCTTTGTTTCTACGAATTTCGCATCAATGGTAGGTTGTCCCCGTAAAAAATTATTTTCCTTCAGAAAATCAAACAAATTCCTTGCATATGACTTCAGACCACTTTCACTGGGATGCCAAGCATCAACAAAAACTTCACCATCGCTATCTTCTCTTTCGGAGATATCAACGTAATGCATGTTTGGAATGTCTGAATAATAAAATCTTGCCCATTTGTAATTTCCGGGAATTACTACAATATCATTTTCCGAAAAATCCGTGCTGTTTATGCTATACCACATAATATCATGTTTTCCCCAAATAAAGCTAGCACGATTTCTCACAATAATTTTCTCTTCGGGAACATTCTTGTTTAGCAAAAGTTGAAGTTGTGAAGGAAACGTTTCGTGATCTGCATGACCCACACCAAACCAACCGCATCCACCAAAAATATGTATTGTTCTATCATATTCTTGAGGTTGGTAAGCTGTATTTCTCATTCCGTTGCTGACGTTAATGTATTTACTTTCAAAGTCAGATAATGATACAACGCCTCGGTAATCACAGACTCTTTTAGGAACTGTGTTCATTTCTACGATATCAGCTGCTGAGTAGCTTTCATTATACAAACCTTTAGGATAAGGATACTCTTCGGCTTTTAACTTCGCAACCATCTTTTCTCGCGTAAGGGAATTTTCTGCAATGTATCGTTCCCAATCGGTACGTTTTTCCGGAGAAGGCGGAACTCGATTGTCTGTCAAAATCACCTGAAGCTTTGGGTATTTTTGCAATAATTGTTTTACCGGTCGTATTGCAGTTGCATAATGGAACAGAGCGTTTAAAACGCTTTTTTTAATCAAACAAACGTTAGAAACGCCTTTAGCCTTAATTTTCTCAACAGTAGCAGCCTTGACATCAAGATCAAACAAGAGAACAAAATCAGAGCTTTTGAAAGCTATATTCTCAATGTTTACAAATTGTAACCATAAATGATTTTTATTGTAAACAAAAGGTTTGTCAGAACAAAATGTAATATTGGCTTGCTTGTAAAAAGAAAAGCTACCGAACAACGTATAAAAGTCATTACATATTTCTTCAGTTGAAAACAAAAATATTCTCTTATTCTTGTAAACTTCACTTAAAATCAGTGGAAATGGAATACCATATCCGCCAAATTTGGCAAAATCCGCAAGTAAGGTTTCTTTGGTATATTGGTCATTACTACTGATTAATGAATCGCTCATATAAAATCTCCTATAGCAATAAATATATAATTTATTATTTACAAGTCTACATTCAATGTAGAAATATATGCGATATTATAAAACATACTAGTTGCAAAGTCAATGAACTTTAAATTATATTGTATACACGCTACAATTAGTTTAATGTAAAACAAACCAGACAAAAAGTAAAATACACTTTCTCTGCAAGGTTTGATTTGACAAAAAAGGAAATATATTATAGTATATTACCAACTAATATTTAGCGAGGTGCAATACATGAACGAAAAAACACTTAACACCATCAAAAGCTTTAGCAAAGCCGGTTGGATTATTGCCTTAATTGCGAAGATTTTACTTTTTATCAGTTTAGCTGTTCTTGTTGCGGCAACGGTTATCTTTATTGCTATGCCCGACTTGATTGAAATCAACACGACGAACGAGATGCAAATGTCTATAGACTTTGCAGAGCTTGGCGTTTATCCTCCGGAGCTTACGGAAGACGACTTCAGCGATTTGAAATTCTCTGCAGACGGGGTTGAATTCACCTACAAAAACTTCATGTCACAAGCAGGAAAACTCACTATGGACTTTGAAGTCTACGGCGGACTTTCGCTTATGAAATACGTTAAGACAGGACTTGTTGCCGCAATTGCAGAAGTTGTTGTTCTTCTCATCTGCACATTTATGGTATCCTCCATCTGCAAGTCACTTAAGAATTGCAATTCACCCTTTGAGAGTTCTATCATCTCTAAGGTTCGTACTCTTGCAATCACGCTTATTCCGTGTGCAGTTGCACCGTCTCTCATCGGCGCTATCGCCGGTCTTGCTTTCGGAGAAGGCAGTTCATCTTTCTCAGTTTCCGTAAATATGACGATGGTAGTTCTCGTAATCGCTTTGTTTACGTTAACTTTCGTACTTAAGTACGGTGCATCACTTGAAGGTTGCACTTGCTGCGCTGATGCAGAAGGCGTTGTTGAAAGTGCAGAAGATACTGAAGAAATCACCGTTACCGAGGAATAATACATAATCAAATTTTAACTTAATAAACAATCAACAGCCGACAGATTTTGACTTTCAAAACTGTCGGCTGTAACATTTTTCTGTAATTTATCGTATTCCGGTTGTTTTTAGGTTTTGTCTTACAAAAGCCTTATTCCTGCTTCCTCACAAGCCTTTACTGTCTCATCATCCCAAATGCTTGACTGTACTTCACCTATGTGTGCACAGCCCATCATGAGCATACACAATCTCGACTGACCTATACCGCCGCCGATAGTAAGGGGAAGCTCGTTATTAAGAAGCATCTTATGGAACGGCAATGCTCTCCTGTCGTCACAACCCGATATCGTAAGCTGGCGATCAAGAGACTCAGCGTCGACTCTTATACCCATCGAGGAAATCTCTACAGCACATTTAAGTACGTCGTTCCAAAAGAATATATCACCGTTAAGCTCCCAATCATCATAGTCGGGGGCTCTTCCGTCATGCGGTTTTCCGGATCGAAGCTTTCCGCCTATCTGCATAATAAAAGCAGTCTTGTGTGCTTTTACGTACTCATTTTCACGTTCTTTAGCTGTAAGCTCAGGGTACATGTCCTCAAGCTCTTGGGTAGTTACAAAAGAAACTTCCCTGCAAAGCGCAATACGAAGCTGAGGAAATCTTACGTGCAGACGATCATTGGTATCACAAATAGAATTGACAATAGAAGTAACGATAAGCTTTAAGTATTCCATAGTTCTCGTTTCCTTGGTGATAACCTTTTCCCAGTCCCACTGGTCAACGTATATGGAATGTAAATTATCCAAGTCTTCCTCGCGTCTTATGGCATTCATATCAGTGTACAATCCGCCACCGATAACGAAGTTATATTTTTTGAGAGCAAGTCGCTTCCATTTTGCAAGAGAATGAACAACCTGAGCGTCTGCGCCGATCGCTGGAACGCTGAAAGAAACAGGCTTTTCATGTCCGTTAAGATTATCATTAAGACCGGAAGCCTCCGTTACGAAAAGAGGCGCCGAAACACGCTTTAAATTCAACGCATTTGCAAATTCAGACTGAAAAGTCTGCTTTATATACGATATAGCTCTTTGAGTGTCATATTCATCAAGCAAAGGAGTGTATCCCTCGGGTATGTAAATTTTATTCATGGTATTAAACAGTCCCTTTCCCGAAACTAATATACCCTTTTATTAGACAACAAAAACGACATAAAATCAAGTCTTTTTTGCTTATGTTCAAAACAGCTCGCTCAAAAATTCGGGCACGTGCACTCTTTCGCTGCTCTTTACGTTGCTCAAAAGCCATTGCAACAAATCCGTATTGCGATACGCCTCGTCAATTCCGTCGTTATGACCGAAACCCTCAAGACACAGCAATTTTGCATTGCCGCCCGAAGCATTAAGAGTACTAACCATAAGCTCTGAATATATCGGAGGTACAACGCTGTCCTCAGCACCATGAATCGCGTACACCGGAGTCTCCCTTAAATTAGGGGTGCGCCAAGCCATACCGCCACCCGCAACGGGAGCAATTGCCGCAAAAAAATCAGGATATGAAAGTCCCATCATCCATGTACCGAATCCACCCATACTGGAGCCGGTAATGCAAATTTTATTAAGGTCGGTATTAAACTCCTCCGCAACACGATCTATAATTGCTTTTACATCCTCAACCAAATTATCCCAAACAAAATCAGGCAGACATTGCGGGCACACAACAACCGCATTTATCTCAAGCCCTTCTTCTATAAGCTTTGGGATGCCGTGTCTTGAAAGATGCGATATATCAAAGCCTCTTTCTCCCGCACCGTGCAGGTAGGTAATAAGGTGTACGTCCCTGTAGTCATCAGGGTAATATACAGCAAAGTTCAATCTGCAGCTTTTATCAGCTAAAAAAAATTTTTTATTCATAGGTACGCCTTTACACACAGCTTATTTGTTCAAAACGCCTTTAATCTTTCTCTTTACTTTTTTCAAGAAAGCCTTTATTAACGACTTTTTCTCCACTTTAACAGAATTTTGGGGCGCAACCGATTTCTTGTTTTGATTAGCCTTTTCAAGATTAGTCACTTTTTCGGTAAGTTTGGTATTACTTGCCTTTAAGCGTTTCATTTCCTCTTGTGCTTGAACAGCAGCTTTTAATTCAAGTAAGCGAGTACTGGTTGGGGTCTTTGGAGCCTCCAATGCATCAATAAGCCATTTTCTGCTCTCCTCCACCTGGGGTGTCAGCTTCGCATATACACGATCATAATCAATCGCATCTTCCCATTGACGGCTATTTACAAAATCGCTCTTAGAATAATGTAAACGATTCTCAAGGCCTGTTGTCTCAGACAACGTGTCAAAACGAGCTAAACCACGCTTCTTATTCGGGAATACAGAAACATTGCGTCTGAAAATAATCGAGAAACAAAAACCATGGAATGAATCGGTAATCACGTAGGAAGCATTTTTAAAATATTTGAGCCAATCAGCAATTTCAACATTTTCTAAAACGTTCGGATCATTTGCTTCCGCCTTTAAATCCTCAAACTTAGCTTGTCCATCCAGTATTATGTGGTACGGTAGCTTCATTTTTTCAGCAGCATATCTTACACTCTCTATTTTTTCGGGTGTCGGATTTAGTATATATGCTAAAACATACGGTTCCTTGATTTCAACTTTTGAAAGTTCAATAGCCTTGTCGTATTCTTTAATATCGCACAGGAAAACCGGATCTGCCGTTTGTATCGCATCCACGTCAAAGCGTTTTTTACATACCTCAACAGCACTTGTCTCGCGCACAGAAATTGCATCAAAACGATGAAGCAAATAACTCAACTTTAATACCATATCGTCCGGATAATAGGCACTGTCATGACCAAATGAGGTTGAATACGCAATCTTCTTATGCTTACCGTCAACAAAATCCAAAAAGAAATGATACGTTCCCACGTTTCGGTTGCTCCACCAATTCCAAAGCTGATCCGAACCTACAACAAAAGTATCACAATGATGATTAAACTTTCCGTAATCTTCCAAGCGATTCATAAGACTCATGTCGTAAAAATTGTTTACAAACCTACGGGTTTTATTGTCAGGTTTCTTTTCCGGCACAGGACCGGATACAATGGGCCATTCCAACATCAAAACACTTTTCTTCATACCCGTCAGAACCTGATGCAAAGCAAAATTAGTCAATACGCTTCCGTAATTTGAACCATACCACCAACCTATAAAGCCTATATCAAATTTGCGATTAAATCCGTAGTCCACAGCCTTTTCAAAGCCGTAATCATAATCACTTAACAAGCTATAAAAACGATTTCTTCTTGCATGATGTAAGGAAGAATGCTTGAGCTGGGCATTATACTTTGCGGCAATTTCCAAAGGAGCTTCTTTAACCACTTTTGCAGACTTTTCAAGAACCTTCAGCATCTCAAAACCCTTTGAATTATTAGGCAAAACAAGACTGGTGCCGTTGCCGTCGTCTAACTTTTGATCAAAGTGACGAACTCCCCAGAAGTCTGCAATCGTCATATCTCCCTGTCTTGGAATTCTTGCAAATTGGCATTTGCCGCAGCTTTTTCTAAACATCAATAGTTTCAAAAAGGATTTTATATATGGACATTCGTCACGTTTTTTTCTGGCAATCTCGCCGTTTTCAAATTCCAGAGTAGTCGAGATATTCCATTTTATAACGTCCTTATCTCTAAAAGAAACACGAACAACCTTTGAGGAGTTTTTTTCTTCCTGTTCTTTTATGAATTTCTCATATGCAAAAGGAGACGGTACGCCGTGACATACCAAATCTATCGTGTACAAGTTTTCATCGGGCTTCCCAAGAAAGCTGTTTATGCCTGCTATCTGGCAAGGGGTACCTGTAAAAAGAACAGGTCTCTTATTTTTCAGATGTTCTGCTACAGCTCTATAAACATTTTTTGTATCACTTTGAACGTATTTCGAGCCTCTTAGTTTATGCAATTGGTCACGGCTTTCAATTACGATATGCTCTACGGAATAACAGTCATCGGTAAAAGCAGCTCCGCAAACAACACCGCCTCTTTCTAATATCCAATCAGCAATAAGAGAAAAAACACCGCCCGACGAACTCTTTTTTCTAAGCTCGTCATCGCCAATAACCGCATAGCAACTCGGTTCCGGATTGTTTTCCGCTTTTACATCGTTTACAGGACAGGCCTTTAAGCACAACCCGCAATTTATACATTTTTCGGTATTGATATTCGGAAAAAGAAAACCTTCTCTGTCAGGAAGCATTTTTATTGCGTCAACCGGACACTTGTTAAAGCATGCTCCGCATCCGGTACATTGTTCATGAGAAATACAGTCAATAGTGTTTTTCATTTCAAATCATTCCTTTTAAGAAAACTATACAATAACAGCAACGTTACAACATCATTAACGTCTGTATTCTATATGAAACAACCCTATTTGTCAACTAAACAGCCAAAAGGTTACGCAGACTTACCTCGTCATGGCTTCTCATCATCTTCAGCAGACACTTAATCTGTTCGGCATTTCGCTCTGCAAGCGGATAATCTTTTTGTCGAAGCGAGGTGCAAAACTGCAGAATTTCAAGCTCCGCTCTGTTTATCTCCTCGTGATTAAAAAACATTACCAAAAGACCGCTGTAATGCTCCCATTCTTTCTCAACCAATGCGATTCTCTCTTCCGTGGTTTTTAAAAGAGCATCGTCAAGCGATTGAGAAATTTTGTGTTCCGCATTTTTAATGCAGCTTGAAGTCAAAAACCACATTGTAAACATAGCAAGGGGAATAATTATCACCGCAGTAATAAAAAATTTTGTATGTTTGTCAAGCTTCTTCACTTTTTACCGTCCTTTCCTTCCGCGACACCCTGCTTTAACTGTATAATAAACGTTTTTGAGTTTTTTGCACCCGCATATAACACGTCTTGTATGCTTTTTCCGCCGCTGAGCTTTATTGCGCGAATCAGCGAATCGCCGTCCACCTCCGCAGTCTTGTAATTTTCCTCAATTATCTTTCCGCAAATAATTACGTCCTCAACAAGCTTGCCGTATGGGATAACACTTAGCTCGCCGTTGGTTTCAAGTCTTGCCTCTTTTACGGTGCTTATGTCCGAGCAATCCTTTAACCGCAAAGCCTCCATGAGGTCATTTACCGTATACATTTCTCCTGACAGGGCTTCTTCATCAATTCTCCCGTTTCGAATCACAGTCTTTGATTTTCCGCAAAACAGGCGGCGGATTTTCCCGTTTTTAAACAACAAGTAAGAAATTACTATTTGTGCCAATATAAGCGATAAAATCGGTATTATTCCGTTTAAAATCGGCACGGAATTATCCTCCATGGGAAGCACGGCGAGATCTGCAATCATAAGTGCAATTGCAATTTCATAGGGTTGTAACTGTCCTATCTGGCGTTTTCCCATGCAACGCATACTTATAATTACAACAATATACATTAAAATCGTCCTGAAAAAGCTAATCAAAAAAATGCCTCCCCACTTCGCAATACGGATAAAACAGCAAACGCCGCATTATCCCCTTGCCCGTAGTTTGGCATTTTATCAAACTATTTATGCACGGCTCAGTCTCCGAGCATCTCAATAAGTTCTTTCTCGGTAATAATCGTGATTCCAAGCTGTTGCGCCTTGGTAAGCTTGCTTCCTGCTTCCTCTCCCGCCAAAACGAAATCAGTTTTTGAGGACACGCTGCCTGAGCATTTTCCTCCGTGGCTTTCAATAAGAGCCTGTGCTTCGCTTCGCTTCATCGTAGGAAGTGTTCCCGTAAGCACAAACGTTTTACCCGCAACGGCGCTGTTGCCGCTTTCCGCATTAACCTTTCCTTGCTCGGTTTCCGTAAAATTAAGTCCGTATTCACGCAATTTATCAAGTGTATGCTTCGTCTGGGAGTCTTCAAAAAACTGCTTCACGCAGGCAGCCGTAATTTCACCGAAATCCTCCACCGCTGCAATCTCCTCTATCGAAGCCTCGGAAATGCGTTCCACCGTGCCGAATTTTTTCGCCAGCTGTTTAGACGCCTTCTCTCCCACGTGTCTTATTCCAAGGCCGTAAATAAGCCTGTAAACGTCGTTATTTTTAGATTTTTCGATTGAACGCAATAAATTATCCGTAGATTTTGCTCCCATGCGCTCAAGAGCTTCAAGCTCTGCTCTTTTTTCATGTAACGTATAGAGATCGCTTATACAAGTCACAAGACCTTTTTCCAGAAGCAGAGCCACCATCGCTTCACCCATGCCGTCAATATTCATTGCATCCTTTGAAGCAAAATGCTCTATACTGCGTCTCAGTCTCGCCGGACATTCAATTCCGTTACACCTTCTTGCAGCCTCGCCCTCTTCTCTTACAACGGGCGCACCGCAAACGGGACACGTATCCGGCATAACAAAGCATTTTCGCTCCGCTGCTTCGTTTTCTTTTTCAGCTTCGCGGGCCTTAAAATCAACCGACACCACTGCAGGGATTACGTCTCCTGCTTTTATCACGGTTACGACGTCACCTATCATTATGTCTTTTTCTTTTATATAGTCTTCGTTATGAAGAGTAGCCTTAGAGACGGTACTTCCCGCTATTTTAACAGGCTCTAAAACAGCAAGAGGGGTAAGCACACCCGTACGTCCGACGTTGACGACAATGTCCTTTAAACGTGTTTTTTGCTCTTCGGCAGGAAATTTATACGCAGTCGCCCAACGGGGGTATTTTGCAGTACTGCCAAGCTTTTCTCTGACACCGAAATCATCCGCCTTAATAACCGCACCGTCAATATCATACGGCAGATGCGCTCTCTTTTCCCCGATGTCGCAAATTGCCCGCCATACTTCCTCGGCATTATTACACACCCTGTAGTCGGGACTGACCTTAAACCCTGCATTCTTTAGGTACTCGAGAGACTCTGAATGTGATAAAAGCTCTTCTCCCTCAATTTCCTGTAAATTAAAAATAAATATATCAAGTCCGCGTTTGGCTGCAACGGAAGAATCAAGCTGTCTCAGTGAACCTGCGGCAGCATTCCTCGGATTTGCAAAAGTACTTTGGCCCAGATTCTCTTGCTCTTCATTTATCTTTTCAAAAGCCTTATGAGGCATAAAAACCTCGCCTCGCACCACCAGCTTCGAAGATAAAGTATTAACCTTTAGGGGGAGAGAATTTATGGTTTTAAGGTTTTCGGAAACATCCTCACCCGTAACACCGTCGCCGCGGGTCGCACCTATGGTCATTTTTCCGTTTTCGTAGGTCACCGCTACAGAAAGTCCGTCGATTTTCTGTTCTACGACATATCGCACGGGCGCACCCCATTCAGCCTCTACTCTTGCACAAAAGGACTTAACCTCTTCTTCGGAGAAAGCATTGTCAAGACTTTGCAAAGGAACTCGGTGTGTAAACTTCTTAAAGCTTTCAAGAATTTTTCCGCCGACCCTTTTAGACGGAGAATCCTCGGTGATAAGCTCCGGGAACAAATTTTCAAGCATAACCAGCTCACGGTAAAGTCTGTCGTATTCAAAATCACTGACAGTCGGCGCATCAAGCACGTAGTACTCATGTGCCCACTTGTTCAGGACAGGCTTAATTTCGTCAAGACGCGCCTCGGCTTCAGCCTTGCCGATGCTTCCGAGTTTAACTTCGCTGTTCTCCATTTTCATGGCTCCTCTCACTGTAGCTACTTAAAATTGTACCACAAATTCAGGCTCAGTCAAATAAAAAACTCGTTAATTTCATTAACGTCCGTCTCTTTATGCAAAGTCATATTTACAGCATCTGCAATCACTCTTGAAAGCCGTTCAATTGCCGCATCTACATTCTTTGGCGTCACTATCATGTTATCGTAATTGCCGTCATTAAATTCATCTCTTAGCTCCTCGGGATCGCTTTTTAGTCCCTTTGCCTTGCACACCACGTCACACGTAAGGGTCACTGCGTCTACTACGGTAGGCACACCTATCGCTATTACGGGTATCCCCAGAGACTCTTTTGATATTTCAAACCTTCGGTTTCCTACGCCTGAGCCTGGAACTATACCGGTATCTGTTATTTGGAAAGCTCTGTTTATCCTTGACGTCCTTCGAGCGGCAAGCGCATCTACTACTATAATTCCGCAGGCACCCGTAAGCTTTGCAATTCCCTTAATGACCTCGGCACTCTCAATTCCCGTAATCCCCATAACTCCCGTCGCAAAGGTACACACATCCCCCATTTGTGAAAACAATTTTTTAGTCGCAGCATTGTCTTGTTTTTTCACGTGGTGAGTCGCCAAAACCTTTTCTATGACACCTGTTCCGAGAGAATCGGGCGTTATATATCGGTTTCCCAAGCCTATAACCAAAACCGGGCCTTTGTTTAACTCAAATCGGTTAACAAAAAATTCTAATTTTTCCGAAAGTGCTTTTGAAAGTCGGGTCTGTAGCTTATAAGTGTTTATTTCCGGCTCTTTTACCTCTATTGTAATGTAGGTTCCTATTCTTTTTCCCAAAGCCTTTTGTGCGGCATCGTTTTTTACTTTTATAACGGTTATATCTGCAAATTCATTTTTTTCGGTAATAATTTCAACGCCTTTTTTCTCGGGTCCTTCTCCGAAAAACTCAGCTGATTCTATAGCCAAATCGGTTCTTGTTTGCATAGAAAAATCACATCCTGTTTTTTTCAATATTATGTCCCGAAATACAGATGTTTAGGCACAAAAGAATTTAAACACAAAAAAGACCGCCTCACTTTACAAACAACTGTAAGTAAAGTAAAACGGCCAAATTAAGGCAATCAACAATTAACAACGCATCCCGCAGGACACGTAATATAAATTAATTAGATTACTGAGCAGCTCTCATAGCTTTAACGAGTCTGGACTTCTTACGAGCGGCGGTATTCTTGTGCACAAGACCCTGTGCTACTGCCTTGTCAAGCTTAATGCTTGCAGCCTTAACTGCATCCTCTTTATTCTCGCTACCATTCTCAATAGCTACCTGAGCCTTCTTGATACTGGTTCTCAAAGCCGATCTCTTAGCAACATTAGCTTCGTTTCTCTTCTCAGAAGTGATAACTCTCTTCTTCGCTGATTTAATATTTGGCAAAACCATTCACCTCCCGCGTGTATTTCATGTCTTAAACAGACAAAAAACATCTTAACACATATAAAATTCATTCGCAAGTGTTTTTTTAAAAATTTTTACAAAAGTCATTAAATTTTAAGATCTTGTACTGCTTCCTTAAGATTTCTTCCTGCCTTAAAAGACGGAACATTGCTCTTGCCGATTTCCAAAGGCTCTTTCTTTCCCATTTTTGCGGCAGCGGGATTAACACCGGTTCTTGCTGCTCTTGTTCTTACAGAAAACGCACCAAAACCTACCAATGAAACCTTATCTCCCGATGCAAGCGCATCTGTAATAGTATCCAGTACTGCGTCAACCGCTACGGTAGCATCTTTCTTGGTCATTCCTGTCTTTGCTGCAACAACTGCAATTAATTCATTCTTTTTCATGAAAATATCCTCCGTTTGGTTATAGGTGTTTTTGTAAATTGAAGCATTGCCAAAAGGCAACACGGACTTAATTATAATGAGTTAATTATAATTAGTCAACTATAATTTCTATTGTTTTCCAAGGTTTTTGTATATTTTTAGGATTAAATTATAACAGCAAAAAAAACGAAGGGCTTTCACCCTTCGTTAAATTTGCGGTACACCGCTCAAATTCAATTTGATTTAAGAAAAGAATCAGTTCTCTTCTGTTGTGTCAAAGTTGAAAACCTGACCGCCGAGAAGGTCTGCAATAGACGTATCGGAAGAAACAACGTCATCCTTAAACTCTTCTTCCTTGGGCTTTCTTGCAGCACGCTCTTTCTTTTCAGCAGCTTTCTTTTCAGCTCTTTCCTTCTTTGCCTGAGCAGCAGCCTCTGCAGCTGCAATCTCTTCCTCTGTAGGCTCGGGATCGTAAGGCTGAACATCCTTAATGCTGAGGCTGATCTTTCTGTTCTCAATATCAGTAGCTACGATCTTAGCCATAACCTTCTGACCGAGCTTCAAGCAAGCAGAAGCGCTTTCGATACGCTTTCTGGAAATCTGAGAAATATGTACAAGGCCTACAACGCCTTCTGCAATTTCTACAAATACACCGTACTTAACAAAGCGTACAACCGTAACTTCGATGATGTCGCCTACCTGATAGAGGTTCTCTGCATCAAACCAAGGATTCTCGTTTGCTTTTCTGTATCCGAGAGAAATACGATTCTTCTCTCTGTCAAAGGAAAGAACAGTAACTTCAATCTCCTGACCGAGTGTAAGAACGTCCTGAGGATTCTTAATTCTTCTCCAAGAGAGCTCTGTGATGTGAACAAGGCCCTCAAATCCGGGAGCAAGCTCTACGAATGCACCGAAAGGAACAAAAGACTTAACTGTACCTGTGCAAACCTTGCCCTCGTACATATCGCCCCAGAATGCATCCTCTCTCTCCTGCTTTCCTGCTTCAAGAAGAACTCTTGCGGAAGCACTGATTCTGCATCTGCCTCTCTGTGCCTTTTCAAATGAAGTTACAAGAACTTCAAGCTCTTTTCCTACAAATGTCTCAAGATCCTTTACAAATCTTGTAGAAAGCTGTGAAGCGGGAACAAATACTCTTGCTGTGCCGTACTGTGCAGCAACGCCGCCCTTAAGAGCTGCAGTAACTGTAACGTTAATAGGAGTCTTATTTTCAAAAGCTTCCTCTACAAGGCGAAGATCTCTTCTCTGATCAACGCTCTTCTTTGAAAGAGTAGCTTCTCCGTCTTTGTCACTTACTCTGACAACAATAGCCTCAACCATATCACCGACATTAACGTTAGCCGGCTCACCGGGTGCTGCGACAAATTCCTCTATGGCAATGCTGCCTTCATACTTAAAGCCTAAGTCAACATATACGCGTGAAGAATCAATCTTAATAACGGGCTTCTTAATAATATCACCGGTTCTTACAGTGGTGATTCCGCCCTCTGACTCCAACAACGCGCTGAAGGATTCATCGGAAGCAGCTGCCGCACCCTCGTCAGCATTTACTGCCTCAATCACTTCATTCTCATTTTTAACTTCGCTCATACTTACCAAAACCTCCTTGATGATCCAATCCGGAGTAGATGCTCCGGCTGTCACACCGACTCTAAAAAAATTATTAATATACGCTAAATCAATTTCAGCCGCGTGTTCAACAAGCAGAACATTTTTACACAACTCACTGCTAATCTCAAAAAGCTTCAGCGTGTTAGAACTGTTTTTTCCGCCTACCACAATCATCAAATCGACTGCAGCGGCAATCTCCCTAGTTTCACATTGCCTATATGATGTCGCATTACATATAGTATCATAAAATTCAATTTCGTCAAGTAAATTTCGGAAATATTTTTTAATTTTATCAAAATTTTCAGCATTAAAAGTGGTTTGTGCGACCGCACAGTATGCTTTTTTATCAAAATTTATATTTTTACACTCTTCAAGGCTGCCGACTATTATGGCAGAATCATCGCACCAACCGTTAATTCCTATTACCTCGGGATGATTTTTATCGCCGATAATAATTATGTTTTTTCCGGAATTGTACTCTTTTTCAACTAACTTGTGTATTTTGGTTACGAAAGGACACGTTGCATCAATAACTTCAACGCCCTTTTCTTCAAGTGCGTCGAATATCTTTTTTCCGACACCGTGCGCTCTTATTATTACACAGGCGTCTTTTTCGGTGATTTCTTCAACCGAATCGGCTACGCAAATACCGCGTTCTTCAAGCTTTTCTATCACCGATGCATTATGTATCAAAGGACCGTACGTGTAAATTTTCTTACCGCTGTATTTTTCCGCAGTCTCAAAAGCCTTACATACCGCATTGTTCACTCCGAAGCAAAAGCCTGCGCTCTTAGCCTTTATTATCTCCATGATTTTCCTCCATCATGTCATAGATACCGTCCAGCATCTCTTGTGCCATCTCAGTATACTCATTCTTTGAATATGCAGAGCCGTCCTTCTTTTTCTCAAAGAAAACAGGCTTGCCGTATCTGACATAAATTTTTCCGAAAAGCTTAAATTTTCCGCTTATTGCTACCGGCACTACGGGCACACCCGCCTCAACTGCAAATTTGGTAACGCCGTGTCGTGCTTTTTTGGGGTTTGAAAAATCCTTGGAACGTGTGCCTTGCGGAAAAATACCAAACACTTCTCCTTTTTCAAGAAGTTCAAAAGTAGTCTTGGCAGCCGTAATATCCAACGTGCCTCTTTTTACGGGAAATGCACCGAGCTTCCGCAAAAACCAGCCTACAAGCTTCTTTTCAAACAGCTCTGCCTTAGACATCCATCTTATATGCCTTTTCAGCTTATATTCCAAAAATATAACGTCTATCGCGGTGACGTGGTTTGCGGCAATTATCACGCCGCCCTTTTTCGGCACGTTTTCAACACCGCTGACCTTTACCCTTATAATTGTATGAAACAGCACCCGGCATATCGCCCTGCCAATCTCAATTATAATTTTCATGCTTTTTCCTCCACAAGCTTAAGTACCGCTGCAATCGACTCTTCAAGTGTCATTTCCGTAGTATCAAGTAATATCGCATCGTCAGCCTTTACAAGCGGAGATGCCGCTCTTGTCATATCGCCTTTATCACGCTCTACGAGTTCACGATAAACGGTATCGTAATCAACGTCTGAGCCTTTTGCAACAAGCTCATCGTATCTTCTCTTCGCCCTTGCCTCGGCAGAAGCAGTAAGGAAAATTTTTACGGTGGCATCCTTTAAAACGTGAGTTCCTATATCTCTGCCGTCCATTATAATATCAGCAGATTTTCCCATGTTTCGCTGCATTTCCACAAGCTGAACACGAACCTCGGGAATTGCGGAAACCCTTGAAGCACCCATAGATACCTCGGGAGTTCGGATAAGTCCCGTAATGTCCTCGCCGTTTACAAACATATGCTGAACTCCGTCTATATATTTTATATCGAGAGCAAACGTCTTAAGAAGCTCGTTTACCTTTTTACGATCCTCCTCGCTCACTCCATCCGAAAAATCAACACCCGCACGAATTGCATACAACGCAAGAGACCTGTACATAGCTCCGGTGTCAAGGTAAATCAAACCTTTTTTTGCCGCAACGGCTTTTGCAATGGTACTTTTACCTGCTCCGCCGGGACCGTCAATTGCAACGCTTATATTTTTTCTCACGGAAAACAACTCCTTTTATATTCAATCATATATATTTTACCAAAGAATTTTAATAATGAAAAGAGCTAATTTAAATACTCATTTTTCTTCGCATTTAAGGGCTTTTACCGCTTCCCTATACATATAAAGCGAACCAACCAGCAGCAATACGTCATCACATGCAAGCTCTTGTCTGATTTTATTGAAATCTGCAGGAGACAGTTCTGTGGGCTTGGCATCTACCCCCCGCTTTTTTATTTCTTCTGCAAGTCTTTCCGCACTCAGTGCCCTTGGATTTTCCGGCTTCACTGCATACGCATACTTACACAGCGGAACTAACATATCAAGCATCTCTGCGTAGTCTTTATCCGCCATGACACCCATCAGCATTACAATTTTCTTTCCGGGGAAAAATTGTTTTATGTTTTCAACAAGTCCTGTAACGCCGTTAATATTATGCGCTCCGTCAAAAATGACAAGCGGTTTTTTCTCTAATATTTCAAATCTTCCGGGCCAGCACAGCCTTGAAAAAGCACCATACAATGCATTCTCATTTACAGCAAAGCCTTTGTCTGCAAGTATTTCCAACGCTTCTATTGCGGTAATTGCATTATACACTTGATGCATCCCTATAAGCGAAAGCTTAACGTCTCGGTATTGCTTATAATCAAACAAAGACCCGTGTACGTCGCTTTTTTTAATGTTTAGTTTTTTTCTGTCGGGTATCACGAGAGGAACGTTCTTTTTTTCACATTCCTCTGCAAGTACGGAAATTGCCGCCGTCTCTTCACCGTAAAAGACGGCTTTTGTGCCTTTCTTCAAAATTCCCGCCTTCGTACGTGCAATTTTCTCTACGGTATCGCCAAGCAGTGTTTTGTGGTCAAGTGATATTGCCGTAAAAACAGATAGAATAGGAACATCAATCACATTTGTGGAGTCAAGCGCGCCTCCCATTCCGGCTTCAAGCACCACGATATCGCAACCGCACTCTTTAAAATATTCAAAGCCTGCCGCAGTTACAATTTCAAACTCAGTAGGCAAATCCTCCATCTTATCTGCTGCTTCTTTGATTTTCTCCGTAACACGGCACAAATCCTCATCTGGAATCGGTACGCCGTCAAGTCTTATCTGTTCATTAAACGTTACAATATACGGCGAAACAAAGCTTCCGACCCGAAATCCACCCGCCGTCAGGCAGGAAGAAATCATGGTGTTTACGGAGCCCTTGCCATTGGTTCCGACAATATGGACAAATTTTAAACTTTTCTGGGGATTCCCTATTCTTTCAAGAAGCTCTTTTATTCTGGAAAGCCCGGGCTTACTTCCAAGTCTTGCCGCTTCTCCGATGTATTTCATACATTCATCAAGTGTCATGAGCCGTCACTCCTTACATATAAGCGAAGAAACACTCTTGCTTGTATAAAGAACGTACACGATAATACTTTGAACAATTGTTTCAACAACAGCAATAATAAGCCTCGTTGCAAGAAGTGCCGAAAAGCCTTCGCCTGAGGGATAAAAATAATTAAGCAATGCGGTCATCAATATACCCGAGCAAAAAACGTGTACCGTAAAGATCGAGCAAAAAAGCTTAACCGCACAGCCTGCACTGCCTCTTCCTCTATTTTCTCCAAGCTTTACGACCTTCGCCGCAAAACCTATAAGTAAGCCTGTAAGAGCTGCAGGAATCGTAAGCCACGGATTCCAGCCTGTAGAAATCAAAGCCCCGATTATGTCCGCAACAGCACCTACAGCACCACCCGCCAAAGGACCAAACCATAGTCCTGCAAGAAAAACAGGCAGTTCTCCGATGCCGATTCTTATCGTATTTCCAATCGGAATACTCACAAGACGTGTCAACACAATGGATATCGCCGCGAGCATACCTGAAAAAATTAAAATTACAAGATAACTGTGTCCTTTTTTCTCCATAAAAAAAGCTCCTTTCGTGTAAAACGGAAAGAGAGCATTTCATCTGCGTATAAATCATAATACAGCGGATGAAGCATTGCATCGCAAGAAATCACTGTAGACCGCTTTAGTCATCAGTATTTCTTTTCGCCCCCGGGCTATACTCCCATCCCGGAATACTTAACGCGCAATACCTGCTCTGCTAAAACATCTAAAGGGAAAAGCGCAACACGGCGCCTTCCCCTCTTTTCTTAATTTAAAATCACTTGGAAACAATGTCCTTTGTGTCTCTTGCAATCGCAAGCTCCTCGTTCGTAGCAATTACGAACACCTTTACCTTGGAGTCATCTGCGGAAATTTCGAACTCGTCGCCGCGCTTATCATTCTTCGCGAGATCAATCTTTATTCCGAGAGCTTCAAGATTTTCACAGCAAGCCGCTCTTGTAGCCTTATCATTCTCACCGATACCTGCAGTAAATACGATTGCATCAGCACCGTTCATAGTCGCCATATACTGACCGATGTAACCTTTAACTCTTGCTGCAAACATTTTCTTGGCAAGAACAGCTCTTTCGTTACCCTCAGCAGCGGCATTGGAAACGTCTCTCATATCTGAGCTTATTCCGGTGATACCCTGAAGACCTGACTTCTTGTTCAAAATATCGCTCATCTGCTTGCTTGTGAGATTCTCCTGCTCCATGATAAAGAGAGGAACAGCCGCATCTACGACACCGCTTCTCGTTCCCATTACAAGACCGTCAAGAGGAGTAAAGCCCATTGAAGTATCTACGCACTTACCGCCGTTTACTGCCGCAATACTGCCGCCGTTACCGATGTGTACGGTAATTATCTTAGTCTGATCAGCAGGCTTTCCGAGAAGAGCAGCTGCTCTGCCGGAAACATACTTGTGTGAAGTTCCGTGGAAGCCGTACTTTCTTACACCGTACTTCTCATAGTACTCATAGGGAAGAGCGTACATATAGTTTTCCTTAGGCATAGTCTGGTGAAAAGCCGTATCGAAAACGCCTACCTGAGGAACGCCGGGCATAGCTGCCTGACAAGCCTTTATACCGATAATGTTCGGAGGATTGTGGAGAGGCGCAAGAGGAATACATTCTTCAAGAGCATCCATAACGGCATCCGTAATCGGAACTGAAGAGTTAAACTTTTCTCCTCCGTGTACCACGCGGTGTCCAACCGCACCGATTTCGGAAAGACTTGCAATCACGCCGTTTTCCTTGTCTGTAAGGATATCCACAACAGCCTTAATAGCCGCATTATGGTCGGGCATGTCACAATTAATAACAACCTTGTCTTTTCCTGCGGGAGTGTGGTTCAAAATTGCATCAGCAAGACCTATTCTCTCACAGAGACCTTTTGCAAGAACCTTCTCTGTCTCAGTATCAATAAGCTGATACTTAAGGGAGGTACTTCCGCAATTAATTACTAAAATATTCATTTATCATACCTTCCTTCTGAAAATATAATTATGTTTAACGATATAAGCGCCTACTGCCCGGCGGCAATATTTACGCCTGTGCCTGAACGGCTGTTATTGCAACAACGCCTACGATATCCTCTGCAGCGCAGCCTCTTGAAAGGTCGTTAACAGGCTTTGCAATACCCTGAAGAATAGGACCGTAAGCCTCTGCCTTTGCAAGTCTCTGTGTAAGCTTATATGCAATGTTTCCGCAGTTAAGATCAGGGAAAATAAGAACGTTGGCATGACCTGCAACCTTACTGCCGGGAGCCTTAGACTGTCCGATAGCGGGAACAAGTGCAGCATCTGCCTGAAGCTCTCCGTCAAGAAGAAGATCGGGTGCTTTAGCCTTTGCAAGCTCGGTAGCTTTGATAACCTTTTCCGTAAGCTCGCTCTTAGCACTTCCGTAGGTAGAGTAAGAAAGCATTGCAACGATGGGCTCTTTCTCTACAAGCTGTGCAAATGATTTAGCAGACTCAATAGCAATATCGGAAAGTCCTTCTGCATCGGGATTCTCAACAACGCCGCTGTCTGCATATACGAAAGCACCGTCAGCACCGTATTCGCAATCGGGTACTACCATTACGAAGAATGCAGAAGCCATCTTCGTGCCGGGCTTCGTCTTCAAAATCTGAAGAGAAGGTCTTACGGTATCTGCTGTAGAGTGAGCAGCACCGGAAACCATTCCGTCAGCCTCTCCCATTTTTACCATCATTGTAGCAAAGTAAACGTAATCCTTCATGGTAGCCTCTGCCTTTTCCATGGTCATTCCCTTTGCTTTTCTGAGCTCGTAAAAAGCGTTTACGTATTCATCAAACTTTTCATATGCCGTGGGGTTGATGATTTTGCACTTTGAAATATCAAGTCCCTTTGCCATAACGGCAATCTTCTCGGGATCTCCTACGAGAATTATATTCGCAATTCCCTTTTCCTGAACCATAGCTGCCGCTTTAATAACGCGCATATCTTCGGTTTCGGGAAGTACAATTGTTTTCATGTCAGATTTTGCTCTTTCGCAAATACGGTCTAAAAAATTCATTTTATGTCCACCTTTCAAAAAATAAAATAGAACCAACATGTATTTTACAATTTTTCGGTAAAATTTACAAGAGGGTATTTTTCAGCTTAAACAACTTTCTTCATTTCAGCACTTTTCTTTGAATGAGTAGGATAAAACATCAGAGACAAATCGTTCTGTCCCCTGCAAATTTCATCTATGCTGTCCTAATATACATCAACGGAAAAACTATTTGACGTTGCTAATATCATGAAGAAACTGCTTAACCGCAAGCCCGGCTGTTTCCGGGGAATTTATCAGAGAGTCAACGAATGTCGAATTTCCGTTGGTTGGATAATTTTCAAAATCACCATAAACATAAATTCTAGTAGCTCCGTCATACCACTCAATCATCCGTAAATTTCCATTTTTATATACGTACTTCAAATCATCAACACACAAGTAACCGTTTTCTTTTCCAAAGCTTTGCATATTAGTCAACACTACAGACTGCTCAGATTGCTGAATCAACTGCCCCTTATCATTTCCTCCACCAACATTATCAAATGTAATGGAAAAAGTAAATCCAGTGGAATCCTTAAGTTCATATTGGTAACAGGAATAGTCAATTTCTAAATTTTCCATTCCAGCAGAAATTTCATAAAGAAAATTGTAGTGAAAAATAAGTTCTTTGAATTCTCCCAAATGCTGAATTTCTTCGTAAGTAACAAATTCTTCACTCACATGAGCTTTTGATATAAAATCATTATATTCTGAAATGTTTAAAAACCACAAAGGAGCTTCATCCTGAGGTCCGGGAGTCTCCGGAGGGGCTTCTGTTACCGCTTCGGTAGCAATTATGGATAGAGGTTCTTTGGAAGTCAGTTCATCGTTTTTATTTACAACAGTACCTGCTGCACTTTGATTTTTATTGCTTGACATGGTAACGTCAGCGCAAGAAATCAAGCCCGACAAGCAAACGACAGCTATAATAGCACATATTATCTTTTTCATAAAGCGCACCCCTTTCATTTTTATGAGTATAAAAAACGGGCCGTTGTGTCAATAGGTTTTATAAATATAATTCTTTAGTTTTTTACATCTTAAACAATTTTTCTCGTTAAAGTCCGTCTGTTCTAAATAATTGCCACCCGCACGGCAGGATTCTCTCTTACAACATCGTTTAAAACTCTTTTAAGAACCGCAAATTTCACACCGATTCTCTCCTCAAACGATTTACAATTCTTTAAAACCAGACAAACTTCTTCGCCAAGCTCGCAAAGACAATCCCTGAGAGCATCGAAATTTCTGCCGAAGTATGAGGGTAAACCGAGCTTGTCCGAGAGTTCGTCATAAAAATCACCCATGTTCATATAACTTTCGCAATTTAAAACCACAGTCTTCATGGTAACTCCTCCCCATACAGCACGACAAAGCTTTCATAATGATCATCCGTATAATAAATATCTCCGTCATCGCTGAAAATAATTCTCTTTGCACCTCGCGAAGATTTCCCCAGAGTATCAATATCACACTCGCGGTACTCTTCATCCTCCGGCAAAAGACCCTCGTAATTGCCGAAGTAATCTCCGCCTATACATTTTCCGGACGCATACTTTTCAACCGAACCGCCCTCCCAACCGAGAGCCTTGGCTTCTTTTTTCGTTATGTAATTTTCGGGAAGCTTTCCGTATACGTAAATATAAAGAGCAACCTCCTCCTTGCTGTCATACACTCCGTGTTCATCGACGGGAGCTTCCGTAGGAGCCGTTGTTTCGGGGCCGGACGTAGCTGCAGGCTTTTCAGTCTCCGCTTCTTCGGTTTCCGAGGTTTCAGGCTTTGAAGTTTCCGGCTGTTCCGACGATAAAACAATACTGCCTACTTCATCTATAATTCCCGCAAGCTCATCAATCTCCTCTTGCGTACAGCCCGAAGAAAAAACAACGCAAAAAAGAGCTGCAATTGCAGTCAATGTAACAAAAAAGCTTTTTATAAATTGAAATTTTGATTTCATGGTGCAACCGTTTCCTTTTAAATATTACTTATTTTATTTTAAGTCTTTTCTTTCTTAAATTCAAGCAATTCTTTCCATATACGTAACGTTCCCAAAAAACATACAACCGCACCGTACACGGTGCGGTTGTAAAAGTCTATTCAAAATGACACAAACGATTCCAATTCCTTTGCTCTTGCCGCAGGGCAAGGCTCGCGGTCTTCAAAACGAAAAGTGAATTCACCCGAGCGTTCGGGAAATTGCGTTCTCAGCATATCATATTTTGCTGTACAGAGCTTTCTGAACGGCAAAAACTCAATTTTTTCCACACAAGAAAAGCCCTTCAGCATTTCTCCCAATTTTTTTGCAGAAGCTTCGTTATCATTAATACCCGGAACAATCACACGTCGAATCCACGTAGGCTTCTTCATTTTTTCAAGAAGCTTCAAAAACTCCAAAGTATGAGTCAATGATCCTCCCGCATATTCTTTGTATTCCTGTTCGGTATCAAACTTAACGTCAAGCAGACACAGATCCGTATATTCAAGAACCTTTTCTGCATTTTCTCCGACAACACATCCCGACGTATCCAAAGCGGTGTGTATTCCGCTGAGCTTGCAAAGTCTGAGCAATTCCGCCACAAAGTCAGGCTGCAAAAGAGCCTCTCCGCCTGACACCGTAACTCCGCCGTCTTTGCCGTAATAAGACTTGCAGCTGAGAATTTTTCTGAAAAGCTCATCGGTAGTAATTTCGGTACCGTCTGAAAAATCCCAAGTATCCGGATTATGGCAGTATGCACAGCGCAAAGGACAGCCCTGCATAAAAACCACAGAGCGAACTCCCGGACCGTCCACCGTTCCCATTGAGAGAAAAGAGTGTATTCTTCCCACAGGCATATTACATAGCCTCGTGGAAGGTTCTGCTGATAACCTCTTTCTGCTGTTCTCTTGACAGCTTGCAGAAATTAACCGCATAGCCCGAAACTCTTATCGTAAGATTAGGATAAAGCTCAGGGTTCTCATAAGCCGCAATAAGCTGTTCGCGGCGCATTACGTTAACGTTTATATGATGTGCTCTGTTGTGGAAATATCCGTCAAGCACGGTTACCAAATTCAAAACGCGTTCCTCGTCCGAATGTCCGAGTGCCTCGGGAGTAATCGAGAAAGTGTTTGAAATACCGTCACGGCAACAGTCATAAGGAAGCCTTGCAACGGAGTTGAGCGAAGCAATGGCTCCGTTCTGCTCACGGTTATGCATAGGATTAGCACCGGGAGCAAACGCCTCACCTGCTTTTCTTCCGTCGGGAGTAGCACCCGTATTCTTACCGTATACAACGTTTGAAGTAATCGTAAGTGCAGAAAGCGTATGTTCTGCGCCTCTGTATGCAGGTGTCTCGCGAAGCAATCCGAGTGTCGTTCTGAGAATCCACGTTGCAATTTCATCAACACGGATGTCATCATTACCGAATTTCGGGAACTCACCCTCTATCTCAAAATCCATTATAATGCCCGCATCATTCTTTATGGGCTTAACCTTTGCATACTTTATTGCACTGAGAGAGTCAGCCATAACGGAAAGACCCGCAACGCCGAAAGCCATAAAGCGGTGTACGTCGGTATTGTGGAGAGCCATCTGAATTCTCTCGTAAGCATACTTATCGTGCATATAGTGAATAACGTTCATCGTATTCACGTAAAGTCTGCAGAGCCACTTATGGTAAATCTCGAAGCGCTTCATAACGGCCTCGTAGTTAAGAACTTTTCCGTCGTACGGCTCCATTTGGGGACCGAGACGTTTGCCGCTTACGTTGTCATATCCGCCGTTTAAAGCAAGAAGCAAAAGCTTAGGCAAGTTGCAGCGTGCTCCGAAGAACTGCATTTGTTCACCTATTCTCATTGCGGATACGCAGCATGCAATTCCGTAATCATCCCCGTAAATCGGGCGCATCAAATCGTCATTTTCATACTGAATCGAGTCGGTATCAATCGAAACCTTCGCACAAAAACGCTTGAATGCTTCAGGCATAAGCTCTGACCAAAGAACAGTAAGATTCGGTTCGGGAGCCGAGCCCATTGTGTAAAGCGTATTGAGGAAGCGGAAAGAGTTCTTAGTAACGAGAGTCTTACCGTTTTCCATCATTCCGCCGAGAGACTCGGTTATCCACATCGGGTCACCGCCGAAAAGCTCGTTGTATTCGGGGGTTCTCAGATGACGTGCTGCACGGAGCTTCATTACGAAGTGGTCCGTAATCTCCTGTGCCTGTTCTTCATCGATAATGCCTCTTTCAAAATCTCTTTCAATATAAATATCAAGGAAGCTGCTCACACGTCCGAGCGACATTGCCGCGCCGTTCTGCTCCTTTATGGAAGCGAGATATGCAAAATATACCCACTGAAAAGCCTCATGTGCATTTTTCGCAGGCTTGCTTATATCAAATCCGTAAGACTCGGCAAGCTTTTTAAGCTCTTCAAGGTAAACTATCTGCATGTAGAGCTCTGCGGCAAGCGTTATTTTCTCGCCGACCATCACAGTCTCCTGGAGCGCTGCCTGATCCTTCTTTTTGACCTCAATAAGAGCATCAACACCGTAAAGCGCAACTCTTCTGTAGTCACCTATAATTCTGCCTCTGCCGTATGCATCGGGAAGTCCGGTAAGAAGCTTTGCGGAACGTGCCGCACGCATTTCAGCGGTATATGCTCTGAAAACACCTTCGTTATGAGTGGTTCTGTATTTGAACTCCTCTTCAATTTTAGAGCCGAGCTTATAACCGTAAGCCTCACAGGCACTTCTCACCATTCTGATACCGCCGAAAGGATTAACGCCTCTTTTAAGCGGCGCATCGGTTTGATATCCTACGATAAGCTCATTTTCTTTATCAATATATGCAGGGGCATATCCGGCAACCGAAATAACGTTCTCCGTGTCAATATCAAGAACTCCGCCCTTTGCACGCTCTTCGGCAAAAAGTGCTTCAAGCTTCGCATAAAGGTTCTTAGTGCGTTCAGTCGCCCCGCAAAGGAACGACTCATCGCCGTGATAAGGCTTGCAATTAAGATGAATAAAATTTCTAACGTTTATCTCACTTTGCCAATCTCCGCCGACAAAGCCTTCCCATTCTTTAAAATTTCCCAACATAAGACCCCTCCTACTTACACAAAATAGTGTGTCAAATTTATTCACATTCTACAACATATAGTTGTTTGTCATTGTGCACACCAATAATGCACAACATCAAATAATAGCATAATATATATACGCTGTCAAGTGAGCTTGTGACGAAAACATCAACGCCAAACCCATTTTTATTACAAAATCAGTTTTCTTAATGCTGCAAGGTCTTTTTCATAAACTGCTTTAAGCGAGCTATTATAGATAATACTTGCAGGATGATACAACGGAAAGAGCAACGAGGACTTCTCCCCCGGATTCTTACCGTCCCCGAAAAAAATCTCAAAAGAACGTCCGTGACATGTCCCAACGCCTTTTTTTAAGGATAAAAGCAACTCATCAATACTGCCGCTCACATTGAAAGATTCAGCACACAGCGAAATCGATTTTAAAGGAACGTTTCCCAGCGTAACAATTATTTTCGGGTTTATTATCTGCAATTCTTTTGCAAGAAATACAGCGCTTTGAGCTATTTCTTTCGTTTTTGCGGGGCGGTTTGCCAATCCTTTTCCCGACTTGCTTTCACGAGCAAGCCTGTATTTTATTGAATTTGTTATAAAAAGCTCACTTCTGACAATACCGGCACCATCCATAAATGAATCCAGAATACTTCCTGCCTTACCGACAAACGGTCTGCCCTCGGCAACCTCGTCTTTTCCCGGTGCTTCCCCTATAAGAACAACCTTGCTGTCTGCGGAACCGTCTCCGAGAACAAAGCTGTAGCCTCCCGCATTCTTACACGTCGGATTTTGTGTCACTTCTCGAATGTATTCGTCATAAAGAGCCTTTAATTCAACTTCCTTGCTCATAGCTCGTCCAACCTTCTCTTTACCTCGCACAAATCCCTGTACATGTCAAGTTTTTTTGTCTCATCACGCAAAAGAGCCGCAGGATGATACGTGGCAGTAAAAAAAGCTCCGCCTTTTTCAATCCACTTCGTGCGGGAATTGCTCACCTTTGCATCGGGAGCAATGAGATTCGCACATGCGACGCTGCCCAGACAAACTACTATTTTCGGCTTCAGCAAGGCATACTGTTTACGCAAATTAGGCATGCACGCCTCACATTCCTCTGCAGAAGGATTACGATTTTCGGGAGGACGGCATTTAACTACGTTTGCAATATAATAATCGTTTTCATTGAAGCCGCAGGCTTCAAGAGCCAGATCAAGGAGCTTTCCCGCCTGTCCCACAAAGGCAACGCCCTGAATATCCTCGTTATATCCCGGACCCTCGCCTACGAAAAGGAGCTTTGCCGTACGGCTGCCTCTTCCGAAAACCATATTGGTCCTGGTAGCGGCAAGTCCGCATCCCTGACATCTTCTGCAATTATTTTCGAGCTCCTTCCAAGTCATTTCTGCCCCTCCGAAGATACAATCTGTTTCTTATTACATTATAACATTCCCCCTCGCAAGTTTCAACATTTCCGAGGTAATAATTTTATTGAAGCAGCATAGAAATTCCCAACAATGCAGTACCTTTCCCGCAAACAGAAGTGCTAAAAAAACAATAGCACGCATTTAATTCAAACCTTGTACAAAAATAACGTATAATCCAATGCTATCCACCCTGCACCTGATTTAAGTTTTCCCCATTTTGTTGCGCCAATTCCGTCAGCCTCATCTACAATAGTGTATATGCCCTTGTCTCGAATACACCCCACCACCGATGCATTTGTTCCGGCACTTTTTCTGATATTTAAAGCAGTTGTTGTAATCTTGACTCTGTATGGGGCAAAATTCTCTTTTTCAGGCTTATCTACGGCTTTACGTATAAGTTTCAAATATTTTACGTGTATCGGACTGCAAATAGCACTCGTTTTGTCCTCCGATTTATCTATCACAGCACGTGAATCACTAATGCTGCGAACAATCCAATTTTTATTTCTTACCCACATAGGAACAGTTTTTTTACTGTTGTAATATACCGCATTGTCCGCAACAGCTACAATATCACCTTTCTGAATCGTATCAGCTTTTTGAACTCCTTTTAAATCAGCACTTGAATCTTCCTTAACCGCCGGATTATAAATAAAGCCGATAAATGTATAATCCGAGCCTGCCCCCCAATTTCCGTCTATTCCTTTTTTGCGTACTTGATTCCAAAAAGCAACTGAACCGTATGCGCTCTCCGAAGTATAAACTTCTGTTTCGCTGATAATCTTTTCCACGATAGCCACATGACCTGCGCCGTCAGAACCTGTAAAAGTTTTTCCTTTTCTCCATACCATACAAGCACCAAGCTTAGGTTTTTGACCACTCTCGCAATCGCCTTTATACTTCATAAAATTTTCCGCATTTGTCGGCAGGAGATATTTACAATATCCATATCCGCCAATTTCGTTAAAGCGTCCGTAAGCATATCCTACGCAGTTGGAAAGCACATCGCAGTCTCTATCTTTAGGCAATCCCTGCACTGCATCCGAATACCCTCCGCTTTCTTTTCTGATATAGTACTTATTTCCCGCCTCGGGTTTTGTTGTTCTCATTACAAAGCTCATTGTATTTTCTCCTGACCTCATTCGTTTTTCTTGGCTTGTACACTTAATTGATTAGCGTACACACTTGCCCCTGCAAACAACACACCTTGCGTTACAGCAGTAAAAAACGCTGCTAATATATCTTTTCCGCTTTCAAGATTTTCCGTTGCAAACACCCATAAGGCTGACAGAATAACTGAGGTAACCCCGAGTATCAAAGGAATGTATTTGTCTGCTATTTTACTTTTTTTAATACCTAATCCTATAATATACAACACGGGAATTAGGATCGTTAATTCACTTTTAATGTACTGTTGAAACTCCATTATTTTCTCCTTTCTTTATACAAAAAACAAACCTATAACTGCCGAAATTACTCCTCCTGCTAACGCCGAAATAATCGCAGTTACAATTTGTTGCATGCGTGTTTTGGGCTGTTTCTCTATTTCTTCAATTTTTTGTTCATGCCTTGTTAAATGTTCATTGGCATGTTTTACCTCCGTAGCTAAAATAACCAAAGCTTCATTCATTGACCGTATTTCAGCTTGCACAGCCCTTAAGCCGAAAATTTCTTCACCTAAATTTTGAAGCTTTTGTTCATGACGTTCCAAAATAATACGTATCTCTTCCATATCAGGCTCCTTTCTTTATTTTGGGTTTTGTGTATATTTCAATGAGAGAATGCAAAGTTTCTTTTTCTCTGTCATCAAGATCGCAACATGTACAATTATTAACAGCCTTTTCAATCTTACGTAATACAGTCATTTCTTCATCGGTCATATACATCCGAGACATTGAATAATTTCCGACTACATATACACCCCCTCCGTATCGCCCTGCTTGCGTATATATCGGTTCACTTATGCTTAGTATTTCAATATCTCGCCTTATAGTTCGCTCCGAAACACCGAATTCGAAAGCTAAATTTGAGATTGTTTCATATCTGCGTCTGCATAACACCTTCATTATCTCAATTCTTCTTTCGGCTGTTCCTTGCATTCTCTCACCTCCTTTCATTAAGCATAATAATGTTAAAAACGGACAACTATTGTCCGTAATAAACACAAAAAATAAAAAAAGCCTGACAAATACAGATTGCACATTGATGCATCTTCTGTATTTGCCAGGTCCTTCTTGACTAATAAACAAGTCCGACGTTTCTCTTCAGCAAAATTGTTTAATTATTTTAAATTTTTTCTTGGTTTATTACGTGTACCTGATATCCTGTCTTGCTGAAATAAATCCGTAAATACTCCTTACATTTCGGGCATCCTCCTTCAATACAAGAATCTTCAGTACCTTTAAATAACGTCCTACCGCACACGGGGCAGCTTGATATATAAATTTGCTTTTTCGATTCCATAACTTAAACACTCCGTTTCCTCAAGATTAGAATTCTTAAAAAAATATTCACACACGGTTGACAGAAATCTTGTTCTTTGTTAAAATTAACCAGAAGTTTTATTCCGATTGAAAGTATATCTGTTTTTAAGAAGTTTGTCAATACTTAATCGGAAGTTTTTAAAATTTTACGAGGTGTTCACTATGACATTTGGCGAAAAATTAAAAAGAGCAAGGCTTGCACAAAACCTGTCACAGAGCGAGGTTGCAGAGTTATCGGGTATTTCCGAACGCTCGTTATATACGTATGAGCAGACCGGTATTTTACCCCGAAGCGGAAATATTCGCAAATTAGCCGCTGCATTAAACGTCTCTGTAGCTTATCTTTTAGATGAAAATGAAGTAGATATGCAAAAAAGCATTGACTATGATATATTTATTACCAAAGCCCAAAGTAAATATGGTTATAAAGGTGCAAAAGAAGCAGCCGAAATTCTTGAGCGTGCATCGGCACTCTTTGCAGGAGGCGAACTTGATGATTCCGCAAAAGATTTATTTTTCCAATCCCTTATGGAAGTCTATTTGGATTCGAAAGAAGAAGCCCGTTCAAAATTTACATCTAAAAGAGTCCGAAAAAGAAAAAACAATTAATTTATTAAAATTTTAGTGAGGTTAACATTGATTACACGTACTAACACGCACTTAATCTTTAAAGAAATTGATTTTTTAATTCATAAATATGGCACACGTGATCCCTTTGAACTGTGCGACAGACTTAATATCCGAATACACTACAAAAATTTAGGAACAGCAGTAAAAGCTTACTATTTTTATCAATCAAGAGTAAAAAACATCATTCTTAATAACAATTCCGCTGATATTGTAAAAAAAGTGCTGTGCGCTCATGAGTTAGGACATGCACTGTTACACGGAAAACTTAACACAATGCGCGGTTTTCAGGAAATTGAATTATTTGATACAACCACCGCAACCGAATATGAAGCAAATCTATTTGCGGCAGAACTCTTAATAGATGACGAAGAACTTCTCGAAAAACTTAATACCAGCGACAAATCATTTTTTGACGTTGCAAAAGATCTTTGCGTTCCCGCCGAGCTCTTAGATTTCAAGTTTCGTCTTTTGAAGAACAAAGGATATCACATCGAGCCGCCCTGTATAGCACAACCAAATTTTCTGAAAAACTGCAATTTTGATGAGCATGGAGATTTTGCGGAGTCATAAAAAACGATGATTTAGTAACTTAATTTCAGCGAGCATGTCAATCGAGCGGACGAGGTTTTCTTGGCTGTCAAGGACGTAAAACTCCCTCTGCAACCGTAGGGCACAGAGGGAAAAAACATAATTTACTTAATAGTTTTTAGGTCAAATCGTAAATTCACTTTACATATGATTGCCACCTTTTTCGTGAGAGTAACAGTCAGAGAATAAACCCCTCCAACGGTTTCCTCACTTAAAGGCAATTTTGTAACCGTAAGATCAAAAGTTCTGCTAACGAAGCAAAACTAATGTTAATTATTCATAACATATACGCCGGGAATTACCCATTCTTCCCACGTGCCTAACAAATTACCTTCATCTTCCGCTTTAAGAATCCTTATTGAATACAATCCGTTATTTTTAGGGTCGATTGTATCCATTGGATAATCCACAAGAAAAACCAAATAGCTTTGTTCGTCAGTATTTAGAGTATACCATGTTACAAGTTGTTTTTTCTTACCCCCTTCTTCATTACTGTCAAAAACTATCGGAGATTCATCACGACTCCATGAAGCGACTTTTCCTTGAACAAAAGATAGCAAATCCTCTATTTCGACATCAAGCTCTCCGGCTTCGTTAACAGCCTTTTCAGAAAACATTTTCTTGATAACATCTCCATTTTTATGTTTGATTGCATCAAATAATTCCTCCATGCGAGTATCTGCAAGTTTGTTGTTCTTGTCGCAAAAAAACGTATTAAAATCTCCTTTCTCACACGAACTAAACACCAGTACTAAAACGATAATTACCAATAAACAGACAATGTTCTTCATTACGTCCCCCTTTCCTCAAATTAAAAACAAATTTCTGTATTTCTTTACATAAGAGAGCGGATTTCTATTAAAATATTAACCCATATATCGTTTGAAAAATTCTTGTCAAATTCATAATCAAATAAACGTTCTTTGGGTAGGATTAACGGCAAGTAGCTTGGAACAACAAAGTCATATATAAATCTTAATTTTTCAAGCGAAAAGCTATCTCTTCGACTACATATAAGTCGATACAACTCGCAAGGATAACTTTCAGCAATAATCGAAATGGCTCCAATCTGCTCACTCTCATTGCCCTGAAGAAACATTTTTACTAATTCTTCAAAAGAATACTTTTTACAAGAGGAAAAACAAATGTATCCTTCTCGGTAATATGGTAAAATGACACTTTGCTTAAAAAAACAATCTTTTTGGTATTTCTTTATTTTCTTTTCGTCACGTATATTAACCAAAACAAAACTTCTCATATATTTCCCCTCAATCGATAAAATGAAATACCATATTGACACCCATTTCTCTAAGTATCCAATACTCAATGGTAAGAAATGTGCTTTCAAATCGAATACCACTTGCCTTAAGAAAAATATGGACCGTCCCCTTCATTATTTTCCACGAGGGATCCTTGCCATGCTCTTTAATTAGTTTGTTTTGCATTTTGGTTAAGATTTTCCCCTTTTGATTCTTTTCCAAAACCCTCAAACCATTTTTATCAGCAAATGATTTCGCTGCCTGAAAAACACTAGCATTTCCATTTCCCGACCAAAGGACAATACCACTACTTGCAGAAGGTCCAATTACATATCCGACGGCACCCCCAATTAGAGCACCAACGAGTCTTCGTTTTGGTATGATTATATTCAATTTCGGAAAGCATGTCAATCGAGCGGACGAGGTTTTCTTGGCTGTTGCTAACAGCACCTATCTAAAGGTCTATAACGGGATTTCTCCGCTAAGTTGAGTGCGCGCCGGGCTCATATTAAAACTGCCGAAACACATAGAAGTGCATCGGCAGTTTTTCGTTATGCTTCCGTATAATCTATCATTTTTGCGGGCGGGGGATGCTTCGTATCTCTTCATTTGTGTTACACAAGCCAAACCATTGAACAGCCTCAATATTTACCAGTTTGTGAACTTCCTGTGTTTCGAGAAAACGTTGTATTTCTTCACCGGAAAAATCAAATACGAT